>JAYUSR010000166.1:0-13634 GCA_043755575.1 Synechococcales cyanobacterium | reverse complement strand
CCTAAATGTTAGAAAATAGATCTCAAGACTTAAGTCGCAAAGGCACTTAAGGCTTCATGAAATTTCAGGCTCTAGCGAGAGTGACAAATCAGGGATATCAAGGCTTGGAAACTTGATCACTCGTTAAGTAAACAGTCCATCACCAAATTCTGCTCAAGCTCAACACAAAACCGGGCATAGCTTCATTGCAATCGATCGAAGCAGAAGATTCTAATATCTCTGGCTCTTGCCCAACCGTTGATATTCCTTCATTTTCTCCTGCAACGGCTTTAAACCATCAGTGGTCGATCTCAGCTCAATGACAAAATTAGGAACGATTGGACAGAATTGTTCGATCGAAACACCTGCCATGCGAGATTTTTCAATCCAAGAGGCATCAGGAGAGAGCCTCCCACTGCCAAGTGCCATAAAGTCATAGCCACATGGGGATAAGAAGCTGTCTATTACTCTTTCGACCGCTTAATATTCAAACAAGCCCAGCCCTCTTGTTGCCACACCGAACCCAAATCCCAGCCATATTTTTCTAATTGCTGTGCTACATCCGACACTTGAGAACTAAGAATACCACTCAAAATCCCCCAGCCCCTGGGCTTCACCAGCTCGCCCATCTGCGGGATCAAATCAATAATTACATTAGCCAGAATATTACAGACAAAACCATCTAAAGGTTCGGGAATTAAGGTCAGCAGCATTTCGATACTGCCCTCAGCTACTTGGAGTTGATCGATCGGTAGCCCATTCAATTCCATGTTTTCAGTGGTGGCCTTCACTGCCAAGGAATCAGTATCGGTGGCGTAGACTTGCTTGGCTCCTAGCATTAAAGCCGCCACGCCCAAAATGCCCGAACCACAGCCCAAATCACCAATAATTAGCCCAGTCTGGCTAGGATTTACCCGCATTTCTATAGCTTTCAGGCACAGCTGAGTAGTCGCATGAGTCCCCGTCCCAAAAGCTGAACCAGGTTCTAGCTTAATAATCAGTCGATCGGTTCCCGGTGGCTCTAACCAAGCCGGATTGATCAACAGGCGATTACCAATTTCCATGGCTTGCCAGTGATCTTTCCAGCTCTTTGCCCAGTCTTCTTCATCAATCAGCCGACAGCCGCCCATTGGTACGGAAACCTTCATCAGCCGGGCATCTTGCTCAAACTGCGCCAAAAAAGCGGAAAGTTTGGGTAAATCAGCTTGAATTTTGGGGATATAAGCCTTAATCATCAGACCTTCGCTCTGTTGATGGGTGGCCATCCCCTTGCAGCCGAAGTTTTCCAATCGCCAGAAAATCGTCTCCTCCAATATCGGATGACAGTTGATTTCGATTTCCCACCATTTATTGGAAGACATGCGGATGCAGGGTAGATGTATATAGGAAGAGCTGAGTTATTAACCTTGTAAGGTTACGGTGTAGGAATCGCGGATGCCCGGAATCTTGCTGATTTCTGGCAAGATGCCATCGGGGAGAGGATCGTCAAGGCTAAGTACCATGACCGCATCACCACGGACAATTTTCCGCCCGACTTGCATGCTGGCGATGTTGACATTAAATTTGCCCAGCAAAGAGCCAATGTTGCCAATAATCCCGGGGACATCTTCATGCAGTGTAAACAACATGTTTTGAGTGGGGGAAACGCTTACAGGGAAACCATCGACGCTGGTAATCCGAATTTCTTCGTGACTGAGTAAAGCACCTGTCACACTGTGTTGACCCAGGGTACCCTTAGCAGTGAGCTGCATGGAACCGGCGTAGTCCCGCTGGGAGGGATCGCGAGTTTCTACCACGTTAATGCCCCGTTCCTTGGCTTCAATGCCAGCGTTGACGTAATTTACCCGTTCTTGCAAGGCATTGGTGAGTAGACCTTTAAGCGCGGCGACTACCACGGGTTTGGTTTGCTGCTCGGCTAAATCGCCAAAGAACGAAATATTCAGATGATCAATCCGGCCTCCAGCCAACTGCCCAATCATATTGCCCAAGGTTTCGGCCAGTTGCAGATAAGGCTTGAGATTTTCCATATCCTCCGGGCGCAAACCGGGAATATTCACTGCTGACCGGGCGGGGAGACCCAGCAACACGTCTCGAATTTGCTCGGCGACATCCAGGGCGACATTCACTTGAGCTTCTTCGGTGGAAGCTCCCAGGTGTGGTGTGAGGACTAGTTCTTTGCCGACGGCGCGGAGGGGGGATTCTCCCAAGGGTTCTTGAGCAAACACATCGATCGCTGCCCCCGCAATTTTGCCACTGGTGATCGCTTCGGCTAAAGCGGCTTCATCAATAATGCCGCCCCGGGCGCAGTTGATAATCCGAGCAGTGGGCTTCATTTTGCCGATCGATTCGGCATTGATCATATTGGCGGTTTCTGGCGTTTTGGGAATGTGGAGAGTAATGTAGTCGGATTGGCGGAAGAGCAGGTCTAGTTCTACTAAGGTGCAACCGAGTTCTTCAGCCCGTTCGGCGGAGATAAAAGGATCAAAAGCTAATAGCTTCATGCCCATCGCACGCGCCACCGTGGCTACATGGGAACCAATTTTTCCTAAACCCACTACGCCCAAGGTTTTTTTATAGACTTCGGTACCCACAAACAGCTTACGGTTCCATTCGCCATTTTTCATCGATTGGTTGGCGACCGGAATGTAGCGTGCCAAAGACAGCATCATCGCTAAGGCGTGTTCAGCCGCTGCGATCGTATTCCCTTCTGGAGAGTTGACGACCACAATGCCTTTGCGGGTGGCAGCCGGGACATCCACGTTATCGACACCCACGCCAGCTCTACCAATAATTTTGAGCTTGCTGGCGGCCTCAATAATTTCTTTGGTTACTCGGGTTTCTGACCGAATCATGATCGCGTCGTATTCCCCAATGATTTTGAGGAGTTCATCTGGCTTTAGGCCAGTTTTGACATCTACTTGCGCAACTTGAGATAATATATCGATCCCAGCTTGGTCAATTGGATCGGAAACAAGAACCTTAGACATGGTAGGTGAGGTGAGTATACTGTGCAGGGGAAAACGATCGAGCAATTGATCGTGCAAAGTGCCATTTTAGGTCTTATGGGTGCGCTTCGGAGCAGGGATTTATCTAAAGTTCCTATTTTTGGCTGTTTTTCTAACTAATTTAACAAATCTACAACTTTCAAACTTTAAACATATGAATTGTCTTATTACGGTGTTGATCGATCGAATCCAAGCTGAAGCCGCCTATACCGAGCTGGAACGCCAGGGTTTTGCGATGGATCAGGTGACGATGTTGGGGCGCGGTTATAAAAGTGCCGATGAATTTGGGTTGGTCGATCCGAATAATGATGCCATTAAGCAATCAAAGCTGATGGCTTCTTGGATTGTGCCTTTTGGTTTTTTGGGTGGGATTGCTTTTAGCTTGGCGACTGGTCTACAGACTTTTTCCTGGGCTGGCGAAATTGGTAATCATGTAGTGGGCGGTGTGCTGGGGGCGATCGGTGGCAGCATGGGCAGTATTGCCGTGGGTGGCAGTATGGGTCGGCTGTTTGGCCGTAAAGATGCTTTGCCCTACCGCAGTTTGCTGGAGATGGGTAATTATATTGTGGTGGTGGAGGGTTCGGCGCTGGTGATTCAGCAAGCTACCAAAGTTTTACGGACTTTTAATCCTGAAAATATCCAAAACTATACCGATCCTTACAGTGCCTAGAGATCTCTAGATTGAATTTGAAATATGGTGCGATCGATAAGTAATGATGTGAATTGTTTGCACAATCAGGGTTTCAAGCTGTCATGGATATCTGATCTATTCAGGCAGTGCAACTAATCATCAGTTGGAAAACGCATTAACTGGCTTGCTCAAAGTCAACAAAACGATCTTGAGCCAACCAGGCTGCATACAACAAAGCAGCAGTAATATCTTCATTTTCTAAATCTGGATACTCAGACAAAATTTCTGGGCGAGGTTTACTATGGGCGAGTAGATTGATAATCAAGGAAACTGGTATCCGCATTCCTCTAATACAGGCTTGTCCGCTCATGATTGTAGGGTCAAACGTGATTCTGGATTTGTCAAACATTTAGTTTAGTTTCTTCCTGAAAGAATCGTTTTCAACATTGGCTTATCTGAATTTTAACACTTCAACTCACAGTCTGATTTTTTGAGAGCAAATTGCCTCTAGAATACCGCCAGTATCGGCTTTCACAGAAGATCTAGTATATGATTGCTGAATGGCTTTGATATAGTAGAATGAGGGTCGATTATCGACCAGTAATGCCTTTGAGTTAGTAGCTTCCGTTTATTTAGAAGTTAAGGAAACTAGTGATGACAAGCTCTACTATTTCTATTTCAGTTGATGATTCTACAGCTCTCGCCTATAGCCAAGCATCAGTAGAACAACAACAGAAGATCCAGTTGCTATTGCGCTTGCGTGTCCGTGATTTATTCTCGCCATCTGATGTTTCGTTGCCACAAATCATGGATGATATCAGGGCAAAGGCGGAAGCGCGGGGGCTAACACCTCAAATTTTGGAAACTTTGCTTGGTGAGTAGTAGGAAACTTTTTGTCTTAGATAGTGCAAGGGTGTTGCAGTCGATCTAAATATGCGCTGTTTATTCAACAGGCCACTAAAGTTTTACGGGCTTTTGATTCTGAAAATATTCAAAACTATACTGAACCTTACGGTGCCTAGGAGGATGTTGGAAAAGCTTAAGTCAAGCTAGTCGCCTGAATGTGACAATAAGTTGCTGAAAGTGAGAATACAGTTATTGACCTTGACCTGAAAAGATAGACATTCCCGAAGAGTCTAAATACTGTAGAGCGCGATCGAGCTGAAACTAGAAAAAATCCCTAAACTTAAGGCAACTGAGCTTCCTAGCATTTATTCGTTCTCCGGGTAACTTACAATAGCATCAGGCAACCGATCTTCCAGCGCAAATAAGAGCAGGTGTTATGAAAGTCACACTCCCGCCAGAAATCGAACTTTTAGACAAGCAGGAAGATATTTACCAAGGAAAATTAGGTGAACTGCAACCTCTCACTAAGATACTGCTATTCTCGGCAATCGATCTTTAAAACCACACAAAATTTCCCAGGAAATAGTATCCAGCTGGGCTGCCCAATCATCAGCAGTAATTTCGGTGCCCAGCAGCGTAACTACATCATCAACCTGCACCGTTGGCAATTTACTCACATCCAAGATAATTTGATCCATGGTGATCGTACCCACTTGGGGCACCCGGTGGCCGTCAATCAACACGGTTAGTTGTTGCGACAACCGGCGAGGCACGCCATCGGCATAACCAATCCCGACGATCGCGATCGACATCTCCTGCGGAGCGACAAAACGATGACCATAGCTAATTCCAGTGCCAGCAACGATTTTTTTGATTTGGGTAATCCGGGCTTTTAGAGTCAACACCGGCTGAAGATTAGTGCGATCGTCTCTCAGATGTGGCTCCGGGTAGAAACCATACAGAGCTAAGCCAGCCCGCACCATATCGTAATGTAACTTTTCATCCACTAACAGACCAGCGGAGTTGGCTAAATGCAGCAGCGGCATAATGGAAAATAAGGGACGAAGTTCAGCAATCACTTGCTCAAATCGTTGCTGTTGCTGCCGTAGTACTGTTTGATCTGGGTTCTCCGCCGTAGCCAAGTGGGAATAGATACTGGCAATTTGCAGCGATGGCATTTGTTGAACAGCTTTACAAAAGGCGATCGCTTCTTGCCAATTAGTACCCAACCGCGACATGCCAGTATCGATCTTGAGATGAACAGGAAGAGGGCGGGTCAATTCTTCCTGAAAGTTCATGGCCTGGGCAATATTGACAATCGTGGGCTGTAAATCCCAATGATCGATCGATCGAATTTGCTCAGCAGTATGGACGGCTCCCAATAATAAAATCGGTGCTGTAATCCCAGCTTGGCGCAGTTCAACCCCTTCTGGCACTGTGGCAACAGCCAACCAACTAGCCCCATTGGCTAAAACAGTCTTGGCGACTTCGATCGATCCATGACCATAGGCATCGGCTTTAACCACGGCCATTAGTGCCGTTTGGGGCGCGAGGAGGCTTTTGAGCTGCTGAGCGTTATGAGCTAAAGCACTGTGGTTAATTTCGATCCAAGCCCGTTGTTGCTGCCAACTATCACTGTCCATACTTAAAGATGCCGGTTGCTGATTAGATATATTTTATCTTCCCAACTAAATCATTAGAGCTTAATTGCAATAATGATTCCACTCGCCCAAGACATTTTTACAATGTGGAGATCGCGGCGTTGTTCGAGTGTTGCAATGAGGTTATTGGCTTTGAAGTTATGTCCCTCTGGCCAGTTGGGTTGGGGCAACATGTCATCAATCGCGTAGATGCCACCAGGATTTAGTAGTGACAATGCCTCATCCAACAATCGATACTTTCCGGCCCAGGTATCAGAAAAAATAAAGTCAAATTTCTGCCCTGCTAATGACAACAAAAATTCATTGTCATCACTACAAACAACTGTTAGACGTTTATCTTCTCCCAAATGCTTTTTCAAAATCGATAGTAATGTTTCATCATGATCGATCGTAGTGAGATGAGCAGTAGAATCCATGCCATCCAGAATCCAAGCCGTAGATAAGCCGGTGCCAGAACCCAGCTCTAGAAAATGACCATGCGGTTTAGATGCTGCCAAGGTTCGTAATAAAGAGCAGGTCAGCGGATCGGAGGCCATTTCAAAACCAGCCGCGCGAGTATCAGCCCAGATGGCCGGAATAGATTTTGGTTCATTCAGGTGCTTCAGATCGTTCATATCAGAAAGTTTTACGATGTAACTTAGTTAGTATAACAATCAGCAAACAGCATCAACTTCTAAGCGCACCATCTTTACATGTGTACAGCCTTGATCATCAATGGGAACGAGAGCCAAATAGCGATCGACAAATTCATCGATAAATTGCAATTGTTCACCCACTGGAACTTTGCTGGTAAAAGGTAGCCAGGCAGTGCGAATCCAAGCCGTAAATTCTCCCCGATCGCATTCCCGGCTCCACCACAGGAAATAATTAGTCGGCCACCAGGGCGAAGTGCCTGACGGGCACCAGCTAAAAAAGCCGGATGGTCATCTACCCAGTGCAGCGCCGCGTTGGAAAAAATCAGGTCAAATTCTTGCTCAAAAGTCAGATGCTGCGCACCAACGCAGGCAAAGGATAAATTGGGATATTGAGATGCTGGATAGGTAGTGATCGCATATTCAATCATTTCTGGGGAGCTATCGATCGCCACCACTCGGCCATCAGGTACCAGCCGGGCAAAGTTGGCACTAATTTTGCCATCGCCACAGCCCACATCCAAGATTGATTGATAAGCTGATAAATTCAAGTTAGCCTGGAGTTCTTGCGCCCATTTCAATTGAGCATCAGAACTTTGGGCATAGTCCGCTGGGTTCCATTTCATACGGCGTTGGTAAATAGCATCGATTAGCCGATCGCAACTAGCATCGCTGATAAAAAAGTAACACGACTAATTGAGATTGGAAACCAAGTGAACCTTCGGATTAATGTTATTTTCACTTAGCTCTCGTAAATCTTGCTCTAGCATTAAATCAACAAGCTGCTGAAAAGAATACTCCGGTTGCCAGGATAGCTTTTCCCGAATTTTGGCAGTGTTGCCAACAAGCTGCACGGCCTCATCTGGGCGGTAAAATTGGGGATCGATAACCACGTAATCTTGCCAATTTAAACCCACATAGGCAAAAGCATATTCCACTAACTCTCTCACAGAATGAGTTTGCCCGCTAGCAATAATGTAGTCATCCGGTTGCTCCTGCTGCAACATTAGCCACATTGCGGCCACTACATCTTTGGCATAACACCAATCGCGATAGGTATCCAGATTACCAAGCCGGAGTTCACTAGCTAATCCTAGTTTGATTTTGGCAACGGTCTGAGTAATTTTCCGAAAAACGAATTCAGCACTGCGGCGTGGTGATTCGTGAGTATAGGTAATGCCACAACAGGCATAGAGATTGTACTGCTGCCGATAGTTGACGGTCATCCAATGGGCGTAGGCTTTGGCGGCACCATAAGGGTTCCGGGGTCGGAAAGCGGTTCTTTCATCTTGAGGCGAAACGTCTGGTTCACCAAAAACTTCACTGCTAGAAGCCTGATAAAATCTGGCATCCGGCTGACAGCGGCGAATGGCTTCGAGCAGGCGGGACACGCCTAAGGCGGTGTATTCAGCAGTTAAACCGGGTTGCGCCCAAGAGGTGGGAATATAGCTCTGGGAGGCGAGGTTATATACTTCGTCGGGCTGAGCGATGGTGATGGCATCCATCAGGGAGGTTTGATCGAGGAGGTCGCCGGAGAGGAGTTGAATTCGATCGCTCAGGTGACCAATTCGACTTAGGTTGCTGCCGCTGGAGCGCCTGACTAGGCCAAATACTCGATATCCTTTGGCGAGTAGCAGCTCAGCTAGATAGGAGCCGTCTTGTCCGGTCAGCCCTGTAATTAGTGCGTTTTTCATGAGTACAGACAGTTACCCAAAGATGAAGTGCAGTATTTCATTCATCAGCATTTGAGCTAATGGATTCACTTAACGTAGCTTTCCCTAGTCTGACTTAAAAAATAGCAAGAGGTTGCTGACTCTAGAAAACTTCGTAAAATCAGGTGTAGTGGAGCGCAGATGAAGCCAATATTTAGACAGGTTTAGATTGATTTGTGTGAAAGCAGTTATGGCAATCTAGCTAGATTCCGTTATTTATCTAGCGCTTTTGGGAACCATAGGTTTACCAATTATTATACCCGTATACCTAGCTAGTACAGTATTAAACACTTGTAATGCTCTTGTATTCCGTTTTAATTGGCATTAATCATGCTGTTATTTAGCACTACAGAACTTGCTTAATAGTACTTTAGATAGACAAATATAGCAGATTCTATAACCAGCACATCAAGTCAGGAGCATTCCGATGAATATTAATAATAGTAATTCTGAACTCGATATCATAATTCCTCCTGAAATTAAAAATGATGAATTCTATACAATTATTCAAAAAATTGCTAGAGAAGAAGATATTAAAACAGTTTTAGAAATTGGTTCATCTTCAGGGGGAGGTAGTACCGAAGCTTTTGTAACTGGTCTACGGGAAAACCCAAATCAGCCTACTTTGTTTTGTATGGAGGTTTCTCAAGCTAGGTTTGCCAACCTCAAAAAAAGCTATGAGAATGACTCTTTTGTTAAATGTTATAATGCCTCATCTGTGCCGATCGAACAGTTTCCAGATCAAAATGAAGTTATTGATTTTCATCAAAATAGCGATAGCAATTTAAGAGCTTACCCAATAGATCAGGTGCTGGGCTGGTTACAACAAGATATTGAATATATCAAAAACTCTGGGGTACCTGCTAATGGTATTCAACAAGTTAAGCAGGAAAATAACATTGAGTCTTTTGATTTGGTATTGATTGATGGCTCAGAATTCACTGGTATCGCAGAGCTAAAAGAAGTATATGGCAGTAGATTTATCTGTCTAGACGACATCACAACTTTTAAAAACTATCAAAATCATCACCAATTACTGGCAGATCCCAACTATATACTTATTAGTCAAAATACATTTACTCGGAATGGCTATTCGGTATTTGAAAAAGTATCTGAAGCAAAAAGTATTTTCGTATCTTCTGACAATTTAGTATTGAAACAACCAAACAAATATCAAGATATTCAATCTGCTGTAGAGGTTGTTACAGGATTTATGGTTCCTGGGCAGGAAGAATATCTATTCAATAAGGTAAAGTCACTTCCTCAAGATGCAGTAATTGTTGAGATTGGCTCCTTTCAAGGACGTTCAACAGTAGCAATGGCATATGCTTGTGTTGGTACTAATCGTAAAATCTATTCAATAGATACATGGGATGGCAATGACTCTGATTTTTCTGAACGCCAGTTTTTTGAAATTTGGCAGCAAAATGTTCAAACTAATAATCTTGGTCAGTACGTATTGCCACTGCGCGGTTACTCACATGATGTATTAGAACAATGGCAAAACCTAGCTGGTGGTCAAGCAATTGACTTTATTTTTATTGATGGTTCTCACCAGTATGCCGATGTTTTAAAAGATTTTGAATTATCATTCCCCTTAGTCAAAGATGGTGGATGGATAGCATTTCATGATGTCATTAACACATGGCCTGGTCCAGACCGCGTATGGCATGATATTGCTAAGCTTCGTCTTGTGAACCACCAATATTCTTCATCACTTGCTTGTGGTCAAAAAAATTTAGTGGCCACTACCTCTAGCTTACAATCAGGATTGCCAATTCATTTCTTCACTATTGTTTTAAATGGGCAACCATACATCCCCTACCATATTGAAATTTTCAAACAACTTTCCTGCCAATGGCATTGGCATATTGTTGAAGGAGTAGCAGACTTAAAACACGATACAGCATGGAGTGTTCAGCTCGGTGGTGCTATCAATGATGACATTCATCGCCATGGCCTGAGTCATGATGGCACTACAGAATACCTAGATGAACTAGCCCAGCTATACCCAGACAATGTCACCATTTACAGAAAACCAGCAGGCATTTTCTGGGATGGTAAAAGGGAGATGGTGAACGCACCACTAGCCAATATTCAAGAAGAATGCTTGCTTTGGCAAGTGGACGTAGATGAACTGTGGACACTAGAGCAATTGGTTGCAGCCCGACAAATATTTATCAATAACCCTGATAAAACGGCTGCATTTTATTGGTGTTCGTATTTTGTTGGTGAGAACTTACTGATCAGCACTCGTAATTGCTATGCTCAAAATCCACAACAAGAGTGGCTTAGAACATGGAAATTCACACCAGGTGCATTGTGGGCCGCACATGAACCACCTGTTTTAGTGAGACCTTCTGCTGATGGTAAATATCAAAATGTGGCAGCAATTAATCCTTTTCTACATGCCGAAACAGAAAAAGCTGGTTTAGTTTTTCAACACTTTGCCTATGCAACCAAGGAACAATTGCTATTTAAAGAACAATACTATGGCTATAAAAATGCTGTCTCCCAATGGGAGAAATTACAATCAATAACCGAATTTCCTGTTTTATTACGTGACTATTTTCCCTGGGTTGGAGATGGCACCCAAGTAAATACAGCAAAGTCACGAGTTGTTATTCCAATTGCCCAAAAAGAAAAGTCCACAAATCAATGGCGATTTTTGCAGCCAGAAGAAGTACAAGTACAAACCAAACAAATTCAAAAAGCAACGCAAACAACAATAATAGTCGATGGTGTATTTTTCCAGCTTTATCAAACGGGAATTGCTCGTGTTTGGAAATCACTACTAGAAGAATGGAGTACCACGAACTTCAGAGATAACATTATTGTTCTCGATCGATCAGGCACCGCTCCCCAAATACCCGGCATCCGCTACCGACAAATTCCAGCCTTTGATGTGAATAATCTGGATGCCGATCAGCAGATGCTTCAAGAAATCTGTGATGAGGAAGGCGCAGACGTATTTACTTCTACCTACTACACCACCCCTATTTCTACGCCCTCAATGCTGATGATTTATGACATGATTCCAGAAGTCATGGGTTGGAACCTAGAAGAACCGGCCTGGCGTGGCAAGGTGCAGGCGATCGAACAGGCATCAGCCTATACTTCCATCTCAGAAAATTCGGCTCAAGACTTGCTGCGTTTCTATCCCAGTGTTAATTCCAGCCAGATAACGGTCACTTACTGTGGAGTCAGCGATAAATTTGCCCCAGCAGCCCCTGCTGAAATCCATGATTTTAAGTTTAGATATGGGATTCAAAAGCCATATTTTTTGATTACTGGTGGACATGGCAGCTACAAAAATACAGTTCTCTTTTTCCAGGCATTTGCCCAACTGATCAACAGCAGTGCCTTTGACATTGTTTGTACTTCTGATATCCCAGATGAGTTTCGTCAATTTACCCAAGGCAGCACCGTTCATCATCTGCGCCTAAACGATGAAGGATTGCGGTTAGCCTACGCTGGAGCCGTGGCTCTAATTTATCCCTCCAAATATGAAGGATTTGGGCTGCCGATCGTCGAAGCCCTAGCTTGCGGTTGTCCAGTGATTACTTGTCCCACATCTTCGATCCCCGAAGTGGCTAAAGGTGCCGCATTGTATGTCCAAGATCAAGATGTAAATGGCATGGTTGATGCCTTGTGTGAAATTCAAAAACCGAGCGTGCGCCAAACCATAATCAATAAAGGATTACTTCAAGCACAACAATTTTCTTGGGCAAAAATGGCTCAGCAAGTTGGTGACATTCTAGTTAGCTTCCAGTCCGATTCTTTATCATCATTACCCTTGCAAGATCGCAATTTGTTGATGTTTCCTGATTGGTCTGTTGATGAAGAACTCTTAAGCGAAGAACTAGCCAGTGCGATCGAACAAATTATCCAAACACCAGACTTAGATTCCACCGCTTTGCTACTAGATATTAGTAGCGCTGAGAGCTTAGAACAAGTAGAACTCATCCTGGCTGGAATTTCTATGAATTTACTCATGGAACAGGATCTAGACATTAGTGAACATTTAGCAATATCGCCGGTGGGGATGTTATCGATCGAACAATGGCAAGAGCTATTACCCCAGATCGATAACTTAATTGCTCTCCCACATCAAACCAATACCACCAAATCACAACTAGTCACAGCGGGTCTACAGCTGCCGGTTGAAATAGGTGTATCAGAACCAGTCACGGTGATATGATGTCGCTCTATTAGTCTTTGCGAAAAATCTTAATTATGTCTAAATATGTAATGTGGGGTAGCTACTGCGCCGACGTTCTAGAAAAACGTACTCCTCACCGTCTAGCCCACCTCGACGGTCTCAATCAGCAAAAAGCCAATGGAATCTTAGTCACCTTGGGGCCAACAAAGGATCTGACCCAAGTATTTGGCATTTATGAAGCGGAAAGCATCGAACAGGTGCAGCAGCTCGTCGAAGCCGATCCTTACTGGCAAAACGGCATCTGGACAGAATATTCTGTCAAAGAATGGATTCAGGCGATTTAAGATTTAACAAAAAAGCTGCGGACTTCGCAGCTTTTTTACCTATGGCTCGACCCAGACTTGAACTGGGGACCGAAGGCTTATGAGTCCTTAGCTCTACCGACTGAGCTATCGAGCCAAATTCACCTTAAATAAGATAGCACAAATTCTGAAGATGTTGCCATTAATCTTTGGCTGGTTTAATCTTCCACATTTTTGGGGTTTTTTAAGCGATCGATCATCACAACCGTGTGAAAAGGCAACTTAAATGATAAATTTTTGATAGCCGAACTAGATTTTCTAATCTTATAATCTATTTAACTTTACTATCATATCAGGAGAATAAAAATGGGTTTTGTATTCAATATCGCTTTATTTGCCTTAGTCCTACTATCTTTCGTCATGATCGTCGGCGTGCCAGTTGCCTACGCTTCTCCCCAAAACTGGGATAGATCCAAGAGTTTATTATTTTTGGGATCGGGTGCCTGGGCCTTGCTAGTAATCGTAGTTGGCGTGCTCAACTTCCTGGTGGTATAAATTTTCAGTAGGTGTGGTTGAACCCCAGCCGCACCAATTTTTCTTATTTTGATTTGGAGCAGACATGACCGTTTTCGAGGGTAACTTCACACCAGATCCTTCTTTAAGGTTCTCGATCGTCATTGGCAGGTTCAACGACATGGTCACTA
>JAYUSR010000165.1:0-4246 GCA_043755575.1 Synechococcales cyanobacterium | reverse complement strand
AGCGTGCCATTGGAGTGGATTTTGCCCAGGGCATTAATGAACAAAATAATCCAACCCTCCGCAATAATGATGTCATCGTAATTGGCCGCTCTGGCACGGCGAGTGTGGGTGATTCGATCGGATCGATTTTCAATCCCCTTGCTCCTCTGTTAACTCTTTTCGGTATATTCAGATAGTTTTAAGCTGAAGCCAACCTAGTTGATACAAACAAGGAGGATAACTTTTGAAGTTGTCCTCTTTTTTGGTAAATTTTTAACCCTAATTATAAAAAAAGTGAGTATTTTTACTCATTTAGGTATAGAGAAGGTCACAGTTTGCGATATGATCTTCTGACACATTAAATTTATTTTATCAAGCTGCAGAGGGCACAGACCTGTGATTAGAGTTGCTATTAATGGCTTTGGACGAATTGGGCGTAACTTTATGCGCTGCTGGATTGGCAGAGCAGACAGTTTTATTGAAGTTGTGGGTTTAAATGATACATCCGATCCTCGGACTAACGCCCACTTACTCAAGTACGACACCATGCTGGGTCGGTTCAATGCCGATATTAGTGCTGATGATAACTCCATCACCGTTAATGGCAAAGTTATCAAATGCGTCTCCGATCGCAACCCTGAGAATCTGCCTTGGAAAGAATGGGGTGTAGATTTAGTAATTGAATCTACTGGCGTATTTACCAGCAAAGAAGGTGCCAGTAAGCATCTCAAAGCTGGTGCCAAGAAGGTTTTGATTACTGCACCTGGTAAAGACGATGACGGGACGTTTGTGGTTGGGGTCAATGATGACCAATACGAGCACGATAAGCACTTCATTATCAGCAATGCCAGCTGTACTACTAATTGTTTGGCACCAGTAGCTAAAGTATTGAATGATAAGTTCGGCATCATCAAGGGTACGATGACCACCACACATAGTTATACTGGCGACCAACGGTTGCTAGATGCTTCCCACCGCGACTTGCGACGGGCGAGAGCAGCAGCTATGAACATTGTACCTACTTCGACTGGTGCAGCTAAAGCAGTAGCTTTGGTGTTGCCAGAATTGAAGGGCAAGCTAAATGGCATTGCTCTGCGGGTACCAACTCCTAACGTATCCGTTGTAGATCTGGTAATTAACGTTGAGAAAAAGACTTTCGCTGAAGAAGTGAATCAAACCCTCAAGAATGCCGCCGAAGGCCCGATGAAGGGAATTCTAGAATACAACGACTTACCCTTAGTCTCTAGTGACTATAAGGGTTCTGATGCCTCCTCAATCGTAGATGCCAGCCTCACAATGGTAATGGGTGACGACATGATTAAAGTCATTGCTTGGTATGACAACGAATGGGGCTATAGCCAACGGGTAGTAGACTTGGCCGAAACTGTTGGGAGAAAGTGGGTTAAATAGTTTTTACTAGTAACTTATCAACATTAAGAGTAGGGACGGGCAGGTGCTCGCCCCTTTTTTATTTTTTAGTTGTCCAGAAATTGCTAAACATCATCAGCATGGCACCAGTGGTAATCACGATTGCTAATCCACCAGCGATCGCACTTAAAACATCTTCGTTAGGCATAGTTTTGTGGAGTTATTTTCTCTCTCTAAGATATCAGCCTAGACAGCATTCGTGGATCGCAGGATAATTGGGAGAGACCAGCGATCCAAGAATTAACTAACCAATGGACATTAAGCGCGGCTTCATCGAAGCGATCGGTAACACTCCCCTAATTCGGCTGAATAGCTTCAGTGACGAAACTGGCTGTGAAATTTTGGGGAAGGCCGAGTTTCTCAATCCGGGTGGCTCGGTGAAGGATCGAGCGGCTTTATACATTATTGAAGATGCTGAGCGGAAAGGATTGTTAAAACCGGGGGGGACGGTAGTCGAAGGAACAGCCGGGAATACGGGGATTGGGCTGACACATATCTGTAATGCTAAGGGTTATAAGTGCTTGATTGTGATTCCTGAAACCCAATCGGCGGAAAAGCTGGAAGCCCTGCGGACTCTGGGTGCAGAAGTGAAAACAGTGCCAGCAGTGCCCTATAAAAATCCCGAAAACTATGTCAAAGTCTCCGGGCGACTAGCGGCGGAGCTGGAAAACGCGGTCTGGGCAAATCAATTCGATAATTTAGCCAATCGCCAAGCGCACTATGAAACCACCGCTGCTGAAATTTGGGCGCAGACCGATGGCCAAGTCGATGCTTGGGTAGCGGCGATTGGTACTGGGGGTACTTTTGCTGGGGTCGCGATGTTTCTAAAGGAAAAGAATCCGTTAGTCAAAAACGTGGTGGCTGACCCTTTGGGCAGTGGCATGTACAGCTACGTTAAAACTGGTGAAATTAAAATGACTGGTAGCTCGATTACCGAAGGCATTGGCAACAGTCGGATCACAGGCAATCTAGAGGGGGTAAAGATCGATGATGCTATCCAAATCGATGACCAAGAATGTTTGCGGGTGGTTTATCAGTTGCTGCGCCGTGATGGTCTATTTATGGGTGGCTCGGTAGGAATTAATGTGGCAGCGGCAGTGCAGCTGGCTAAACAGATGGGCCCTGGCCATACGATAGTGACGGTACTCTGTGATGGTGGGGCGCGCTACCAATCGCGGCTGTTCAATGCGGAGTGGTTAGCTACCAAGGGTTTATTTGTGCCGGTTTGATGATTTGTGCGATAGCTTTGCTTAAGCCCTTGGCTATTGCTATTTTTTAAAATATTCTAAATATCTCACATCATGAAAGAACTTTTATATCTAGAGATTCCTACTCCTGATTTAGCTGCTGTCCAGACCTGGTTGCAAACTGAGTGGCGATCGGCTGGGGGTGAGACAGACGTGACTGCGACGGGGGTAAAGATTAGGTGTCCGCAGGGTGAAATAGCGATCATACTTTGGTCTCTCCAGCGCACTACTTATTTGAAGGTTTTTCGGTGGTCGGAACAATCAATTCCTGGCGAGCAGCAAATCTGTAAACAACTGACTAGTGACCTTCGCGCAGCTTTTCCTTATAAATATCCTGAATTACCAAAGCATTACAGCGCATCTATTTTCGATGATCTTGCTACGGCTTATCCCCAAACGGTTAAGTACTTTCAAAAGATGCCGCAGGGCGAAGCCGATCTTCAGCGGGTCTATTGGTGGGAAAAGCGGTGGCGGGAGAGTGCCCGACATCCGCAACAGCCGCAGCAAGTGGTGTTTCCGGTAGATAGTGCGGCAACGCCTGACTATGACTTGATCTATGTCGGTGGTGCGTTAGGCGTCATCCATGCAGCGGTGATGGCTAAACTTGGCTATCGAGTATTGTTACTGGAGCGGTTGCCCTTTGGCCGGATGAATCGGGAATGGAATATTTCGCGAGATGAGTTTCAGTCTTTGATTGATCTGGGACTATTCACGCCCAGCGAGTTTGAGAGTATTATTGCCCGTGAGTACCGCGATGGTTTTAGTAAGTTTTTTGATGCCAACAATCCCGAGCATCTCCGCGCTAAAATTTTATTAACCCCCAAGGTTTTAAATATTTGCATTAACACGGAAGTTTTGTTGCGGCTCTGTGGGGAAAAGTTGCGATCGGTAGGCGGCGAGATCTGGGATGAGATGGAGTTTCAACGAGCCAATGTGAGTAAAGGTGCGGTATCGATCGCATCCAAGCATCTGAAAACTGGCGAGGAAAAGTCAGCGACTGGTCGATTATTGATTGATGCGATGGGTACAGCTTCGCCGATCGCCTGGCAACTGAATGGGGCTAGGACGTTTGATAGTGTCTGTCCAACGGTAGGGGCAGCCATCTCTAAGGGCTTTGCCCCGGAGGTGTGGGACGCGCAGTATGGCGATGTACTGTTTAGTCATGGCGATATTTCGCGGGGACGGCAGCTGATTTGGGAATTGTTTCCGGGGGAAGGCGATGAAATTACGGTGTACCTATTTCATTATCACCAAGTGAATGCCGAAAATCCGGGGTCGTTGCTGGAGATGTATGAAGACTTTTTCACCATTTTGCCGGAGTACCGCCGTTGCGATATGGATGAATTAGTGTGGCGGAAGCCAACTTTTGGGTATATTCCTGGTCACTTCACAGTTAGTAGTAATGATCGCTCGATCGCGTTTGATCGAGTACTGGCGATCGGAGATGCTGCTTCTTTGCAGTCGCCTTTGATCTTCACGGGCTTTGGATCGTTGGTGCGGAACATGCCGCGCCTGACGCATTTATTAGATACGGCGCTGAAACATGATTTATTGCGGGCAGCGGATTTAAATCGGGTCTGTGCCTATCAAAG
>JAYUSR010000164.1:0-13715 GCA_043755575.1 Synechococcales cyanobacterium | reverse complement strand
TGTGATGATTTCAGCTGTTCGTCCCCAGCCAAATCCGCTATCGTCCGCGCCACCTTAATAATCCGATCACTAGCCCGCGCCGACAAACCCAATCGATCGATCGCTTTCTCCAACAACAATCGACTATTTTCATCCAGCGCACACCACTGCTGTAGTTCCTTGCTCTGCATCTGGGCATTGCACAATATAGTGGTTTCCTGGAAGCGCTGCTGGGCAATTTGCCGAGCCACCTGTACCCGCTGCCGCACAGTTTCTGTCGATTCCCCCGTAGACTGACGAGTAATTTCTTCTGGTTTTAAACGATTAACCGCCACTTGCAGATCAATCCGATCCATTAGTGGGCCTGAAAGCTTTGCCCAGTATTGCTCACGCTGGCGGGGCGCACAGGTGCAAGCTTGTATATTGTCACCATAATAGCCACAAGGACAGGGATTAGTACTGGCTACTAGCGTAAACTGCGCTGGAAAAGAAACCGATTGGCGGGTGCGCGAAATTGTCACAAAACCATCTTCTAAGGGCTGACGCAGAAATTCCAACACATCGCGCTTAAACTCAGTCAGCTCATCTAAGAACAATATCCCCCGATGTGCCAACGAGATTTCGCCGGGGCGGGGAAAACTGCCGCCGCCTACCAGCGCCGGGCCAGAAGCAGAATGGTGAGGACTCCGAAACGGTCGCTCGGCAATCAATGAACCACGATTTTTTAGTAGTCCCGCCACCGAATGAATTTGGGTAACTTCTAGGGCTTCAGCAAACGACAAATCTGGCAAAATACCGGGCAGGCGGCGCGCCAACATGGTCTTGCCACTACCCGGTGGTCCGACAAACACCAAATTGTGGCCACCAGCGGCGGCAATTTCCAAAGCGCGGCGGGCATGGGCTTGGCCTTTCACATCTTTTAAATCGTTGAAATGATTGATTTGATGTTTGCGATCTGGCACATGAGCAATCACTGGCGAGAATTGATCACCAGGGCGATCAGGTTGTTGCAAAAAACTGATTACCTCTTGAAGACTGCTCAAGCCATAGACTTTCAGGTCTTTGACCACAGCGGCTTCCTGGGCATTATCCATCGGGACAATCATCCCAGTAATCCCTAAGCGTTGGGCAGCAGCAGCGATCGGTAACACCCCAGCGACTGGTCGCAAGCTCCCATCTAAGGACAGCTCTCCCAAAAATAAATAGTCGCCCAGTAATTCACCATTAACCTGCCCAGAGGCAGCTAAAATCCCCACACTGATTGGTAAATCAAATATAGGGCCTTCTTTGCGCAAATCGGCAGGTGTCAAGTTGATCACAATTCGCTTTAACGGATAGCTGGCTCCGGCATTTTTAATGGCAGTTTTAACCCGCTCGCGAGATTCTTGGACGGCAGCGTCTGGCAAACCGACTAGGCTCACTCCTGGCAACCCATTAGAAACATCCACTTCTACGCCCACTTTGATGGCATCAATACCCAGAATTGCCGCGCTCCAGACCCTTGCTAACACCCCAACCTCTGCTTATTGCTATTATTTGCACTATCTAGATTCAGGGTAGCTATTTTAATTAAATAGTGTAATCGGTCAATCTGCCGATTTGGTTGGGGATATGGCCAGTCACAGATTAAAAACAATTACTGCCACTCCTGCAACTGATCGAGCCAATGCTGCACCGCCTGAGTTATTTGCTCCCGCCGCCGCTCAAAGTTAGCCGCCACAGCAATAATCAAGATGCCAGCCAATAAACCGATCGCCCATTTGGTCACTGGTTGCTCGGTGATTAGTACCACCAGTTGATAAGAATTACTCAGCACAAATGTGATGGTGCCCACATACAGCCAAGCTCGTACTCGCCAGACTAATCCCATCGCACCAATTACCACAGCCAGACCGATCGGTAGCCACGGCTGATGCCAAACCAAAGCGGTCACGGCAATTAAGCCAGTTGCTGCCAATCGACCATAGTGACGATTTGGCCGCGATTTACGCCAAGCTGGATCCCACTGTACCACTACTAAAACTGAGAGACCGACCAGCAGAGCGTACCAAAATGAATCCGTTAAATTATTTTCCACTAGTAGCCGCATCCCTGCCCAGTTCACAAACACCAAGCTGAGATAAGCCCAACCAAACTGCTGCTGCCGTCGCGCCACGCCCCCATAAAAAATTGCCAAAATCGCCAGATTTAATAGCCAAATATCGTTCCACTCAAAGATGACTCGTGATAAAGGTAAAATCAACGCGACCTGTCGCCAAGGTCGATTATGCCAGCCCCATTCACTCCAGGGAGCCAGCAGCACCAGCAGCCCTACCAAGCAAGCTGCCAAAATCAGGCCCTCGTCCACTACTCCTAAGCCTTGGAAGATCGATCGAGCATAG
Source organism: Synechococcales cyanobacterium (assembly GCA_043755575.1). GTDB lineage: Bacteria > Cyanobacteriota > Cyanobacteriia > Cyanobacteriales > Chamaesiphonaceae > JAAFHZ01. The sequence goes on along the minus strand of JAYUSR010000164.1, from coordinate 11,355 downwards.
ACTCCCACACCCATTAATTCAGCTAAACCCAAGTAAACCCACCAATCACTACGCTCTCGATCCCGGCCTTGAATTAAAGCATAAACGCCTAGCAGCCCACTGGTAAACAGATGAAGTAATGTCAACTGTGGTAGTGGAACTGGTGGCATCACCGCTGCTGCCACTTTCCAAATACTGGCCACTGCCCAGTGAGCATGAGCCACATTCTTCAATCCCAGGAGTGGCAGATCCCAGCAACGGTTTTGACCCCGCCGTGTTTGAATCCAAACAATAAGTCGGTAAATCAGTGCGAGTAACGCTGTCACCAAACCATAAATAGTGAGGGCATCGGCAATATTACCACCAGTAGGTGCCTGAAGAATTTGGTAGGTCACTAGCTCGTAGCAGCCCAGCGTCATCAGCAGTAAACCCCCATAGGCCAGCGATTTGGGGCGAAAGCTACGGCTACTCAAAATTCCGATGATCCCAATGCTGATCGATAGTAAGCCAGTGTAGTTATTGAAAAATGGCAACCGCAGAATTAAACCCCAAGCAGCTAGCCAAACTGACCAGGCCGAAAAACTCCGGCGATCAATTGAGCCAGTTATAGTTCGAGGATGATCATTGTGGACACGTCGTTGCTGAAGATAAACTTGCCCCAGCCCCAGGACAAAGGCCAGTCCTACATTCACTGCGGCTAAAGTCAAGGTTCTACCGCCCCCCAAATGGACTGCTGCACCTAAGCCAATCTGGGCAGTCATCAACATGCTCCAGAACCAGGTCTCTGGTGGGACTGACAATGAATTGGCCGTATCCCGCCAGCGTTGTCGATCGGCTATTGCCCACCACAAAATTATCGCGGTAATCAGAATGCTGAAATTAGTATTACTCAGCCAGTTGCTAGCATCAGCTATGCCAGCATTTTGGACAGGATTAATATTGATAGGATTGATAAAACCAACGATCGGCATAACCAGCCAGCGCATATCGTTGTAAAGATAGTTGGCAGCTCCAAGCAAGATGCTCACGGCAGCAAGACCGATCGCCCAGTAATCACCGGCTACTGAGTAGATGACAGCGTAAGGGCTAGCCATATTACGCAGTTTTTTGCTAGCAAACCACAGTCCACCGATCACCACCGCCACAACGATCGGCCACAGTTGGTTAAGAACTCGCCCACTGAGCAGATTCACACCCAAGCCTAAGCCGAACCCCAGATGAATGCCAGCAAAGATAATTGCAGTAATATTTAAAGTTCTTGCTGAAGACATTTGGCGACCCACTGACCAAATGATCGGACACATTAGCCCTACTGCGGCGGCTAGTATGATCGATCGCCACCCAGCATCCTGGCCAGTCAACAGAACTGCCTCAGCTAAACCACCAATCGCCCACCACCTGGCCAAGGACTGAGTTACTAGTTGCCAAGGCAGAGCCGATGGGGTTGGGCGGGTTGCTACATAAATAAAAGCGGTCGGAATCATTAACCACCACAGCGGCCACAGCAATCCACTACTGGAAAGTGTCAGCAGCATGAAGAAAGAACCAGAGTAGGCGAACACTGCCAAAATCCATCCGAAAGCCCAAGCACTGCGCTGCCAATCATCACGTTCTGGCTCTACGACCCGAGCTGAAAACCATAGTTCGATCGAAGCCAAAATGGTCAGGGTCACACTGCCAATCACTAAGCCCAGCAACACATCATTGCTGACAACCGAACTAGCTGGGAAGGATAAAAAGCTGCGCGCGATCGACTTACACCAATCCCAGCGATAAGCCACTGCCGCCAAAACCGTCATCAGTCCACAAAAATGAGTCAAGTAAAGATAGCCAGTTCTTACCAGCGCATGACGATGCGTTAAGTATGCCAAGATCGCCGTAGAAAATAATAAATCGAGTAGCAAGCCCAGAGGGGTAGCAATTGTTAAGCAAGTCGCTAGCAACCCAGTACCTACAATTAAATTCTCGCCAGTATAACAGCGGGACTGCTGGCCGCGCCGCCAGAACCAAGCCGTTAGCCACACCCAAAACAGCAAGTAAGGAAAAACCAGCAGCCCCCCAGCGAAAATGTAGTTTTGGCCGAACAGGAGTTCGATCGAGGGCATAATCTTGGCCAGTAAAGCGTTGGTTGATAGAAACCGCCCTAGAAAACTGCTGAGAAAATAAGTTTGCAGTCCAACCACAAATAGAGCCACTAAATCTCTCTGCCGTGGCCTTTCCGGACTAGAGTCACTGCGCTGTAATCTCTGCCAAATCCAAGCCAATGCCAAACCATCCACAGCCACCGACTGCCAAGGACTAATCGGCCATTCGCTAAGTCCTAATAGCCAGCCCAGTAATAATAGACCAGCCCCCAGTCGGTGATACAGAGTAATGAGTCCGACGAGAGTCTTTTGGTGGCGAGCCAGCCGCCGACTGGGGTTTTTCCGGGCAAGAGACTGCACCCGCTGTAGTTTTTGCTGGTACTGGATTCCCCATTGAGCAAATAGCCAGCCCAAAATCCCGATCGCTAAACTGAAACTGACCAGCGGCAGCTTCACCACAAACAAGCCCCGCAGTAGCAGCATTCCCAGCCCGTAAATAGCCAAAGCTCCCTTTTCGATCTGGCGAGTTTTTTGCAACACGATGGCGAGGCCGATCGAGCCAATATAAATGGCAATTGCTGCCCAGTGGGGAATTTGCCAGCCTAATTGCAGGAAGCTCAACCCTAAGTACGCACCCATCAACCACTGGGCAGCTAGAGATCTGCTGTAGCGCTGCTGAGTGCTGAGGTAAGCGATACCCAACAGACTGACTACTGCAACTACTGCTGTAGCGAGTTCCCAAGGCTGTCGCCATAAACCAAAAGAATCGATCGCCCAAAAGTTCACTGGAATTAGCAGTAGCGCTGCCACCCGCAACGTATTGGCCGTCACCCCCAATTTTTCCTGTTTACTTGCCCAGCGCCCAGTAACCCAAAAGCCGATTGTATATAGCCACAGCAATCCATATTGACCCCAAGCTGGGAAGCGTGACCACTGAGTTGCTGCCAACACTCCCGAAGATAAAACTACCAAAAAAACGCCCAAAAACATTAGCCACCGCACACTCAACTCGTCCTTGAGAGTTTGCCAAATGGTGGGTGTGGACGCAGGGATGGGAATCTGGGAGGATTCCAATACTACCGATACAGGAGGCTGGACGATAATGGCCTGCTCTAACGGCAGCTTTTCGCTCAAACAAACCTGGGCGATCCGCAAAATCTGTTTGGAGTCGAGCATTTCTGAGACCACTAGCTGGTCTAAAATAACTAAGAGCTGTGGATCGCGTGGATCGATTTGTAGCTCTAGCCAAATCGATTTTACGGAAAACTCAGGCATAATTTGGGACAGGATGTTCCTTTCCATCTTCCACTAGATCCACCAAAAAAACCTAAGGGCTTATGATACTTTTAGAATTGTCACAAGCTAGCTACCAGTCATTATTGGCATCCCAGGAATCATTGCCGATTAGTCACCAACAGCTGCATAATAAGCGGAGTTAAATTTATAAAAGTTTTAAAATAGCCGATGGATAGTAGTTTAATTCTGTCAAATATTTTGAACCCGCCCGTGCTCTTCTTCTTCTTGGGGATGTTTGCGGTGTTTGTTCATTCCGATTTAGAAATACCGAATCCTCTGCCCAAATTGTTTTCGCTATACTTGCTGGTGTCGATCGGCTTTAAGGGTGGTCACGAGTTATATGAGAGCGCTAACAGCCCAGAGGGCATCAGTCCGCTGATCATCACTACCTTGATCGCGGCGGTGGTGATGGCTTCGATCGTGCCGTTCTACTCCTTTTTTATTCTGCGCATCAAGTTGGATGCTTATAATGCGGCGGCGATCGCCGCTACCTACGGCTCGATCAGTGCTGTGACCTTTATTACGGCTAGCTCCTTACTCGACAAGTTGGGAATTGCCTATGGTGGTCATATGGTGGCCGCCTTAGCACTAATGGAATCGCCAGCGATCGTCGTCGGTCTGATTCTCGTCCGAGTCTTTGCAGAAAAAAAACAGGAGTTCTCCGAAGATGGGGAGTCGATCGAAAGTTCTAGCGCCTCCTGGGGTGAGGTGCTCCACGAAGCATTCTTAAATGGTTCGGTTCTACTGCTAATTGGTAGCGTCATTATTGGGGCGCTAGTGCGTAGTGAGGGCTGGGATAAAGTACATCTGTTCGTAGAAAAAGATTTATTCTACGGTGCCTTGATGTTCTTTTTGATGGACATGGGCTTAGTCGCTGCCCGCCGGATTCGGGATCTAAAACAAACTGGTTTTTTCCTAATTGCCTTCTCTGTTTTGATGCCGATCGCCAATGCCATCATTGCAATTGCGATTGCTAAAGGCATCGGAATGCATCAAGGTGATGCCTTACTCTTTGCGGTACTTTGTGCCAGTGCTTCTTATATCGCCGTTCCAGCAGCGATGCGGATGACGGTACCAGAAGCTAATCCGAGCTTATATGTTTCGATGGCTTTGGCTCTGACCTTTCCGTTTAACATTATCGTCGGGATTCCGATTTATCTACAAACAATTAAATTATTAGGATTTGGAGTCTAAACCTGTGCTGAAAACTGTCAGAAAAGTAGAAATTATTGTGAGTGAGCTAGAAATTCCAGCCATTCTCAAAATCCTGAAAAAGAACCTGGTCAAAAACTACACCGTCATCAACAATCTCTCGGGGAGTGGCGAACACGGTTATTCTGGCGATGATTTAATTACTAATAGCTGCATTATGGTGATCTGTACTGAGCCAGAGATGCCAGAACAGTTGTCTAAAGCCATGGAACCGGTCATGAAAAAACTAGGTGGGATTTTTATTGTGACCGATGCTCAGTGGATTGCTCACTAATACAGCTCATATTTCATTAGCTGGCAAGGAAGGGTGCCATTATAAACTGGCATCCTTTGAGCCGATTTGAGTCCGATCGATCTGGCCAATTCCTTATTACCGCTTAAGATAAAAGCCGTCCAGCCCTTGAATCGATGTTTGAGAACATCTCCCAATAGTCGGTAGAAATCCCCCAAATCGATATCCCGTCCCAAACGCTCGCCGTAGGGCGGATTGCACATGAGTACACCACGGTCAGCAGGAGCTTCCAGATCAGCCAATTCTCGGTGGATAAATTGGAGATGTTGGTCAATGCCGCATTTAACAGCATTGCTGTGCGCCTGTTGAATGACCCCAGAGTTGTGATCACTGCCAATAATAGGGCTAATAAGTGTAGATTTTTCACCAGTTTCAGCGGCTTGGAACAGTCGATCGAACAGCACCTGATCGAAGCTTGGCCAAGTTTCAAACCCAAACCGCTCTCGAAAAATACCCGGCGCAATATTTAAAGCCTGCATGGTGGCTTCGATCGGCAGCGTCCCAGAGCCACAGAGCGGATCGAGAAAAGTCAATTCGGGTTGCCAGCCAGACATTTTTACCAGCGCAGCGGCTAAAGATTCTTTCAGAGGCGCGTCTCCAACCGCTGGTCGATAGCCGCGCCGATGAAGGCTATTGCCGGAGCTATCTAAGCTGACGGTGCAAGAATCTTCTTCAATATGTACATTGATCCGAACCGCCGGATTTTCGGTATCAACGTCCGACCTGTCACCCAATTTAGCTTTTTGCTGTTCGGTGATCGCTCTTTTGACCTGCACGGCGGTAAAGTGACTGTGATTCAGCTGATCATTTTTGCCAGTCGCCGTTACCGCCATCGTCAGATCTGGGGTAATGTGCTGCTGCCAGTCAATACTCTGCATCCCTTCAAACAAATCCGTCGGATCAAGGCAGGGAAACTCTGCTAGCTTCACCAAAACCCGGAAAGGCAGTCTCGCCCAAAGATTGACCCGGTACAAGAGTTCTTGGTCGCCACTAAAGGCCACCCCACAAAACCCTGGGGTAGCATCACTCGCCCCCAACTCCGTTAGTTCGGTGGCGGCCAGAGCTTCTAAGCCTCGTGCAACGGTGGCAAAATATTCGGTCATGATGGCAAAGGGAAATTCAGTATTTTATCTGATTTAGCGATATGGATTGGTAGTATAGCAGCTTAGTTATTAATTGCCATCCGACCTTGTTTACCCAAGCGTACCACCACAAAGTAGCTAAAACAGAGCACATAGAAAATGAGGGCAGCTATCCCAAACGCTCCCAGAGCTTCGGCTTTGATCGAGGCATGAAAAAATTTATGATATAGGAGCGGTGGCTGGAACCAAGCTTGACAGAAATTCGATTGAGCTGAAAGACCACAGGGCACAAAAGGCAGCAAAGCAATCGCTCCCAAAACACAGTAGGCCGTAACTGCCCACCGCCAAGCCGTGAGGGCTAACTTAATCGCTTTTGGTGGTAGGTCATTAATTTCTTCATTGATATCTATCCAAAACCATAAACTAAGCGGGATTAATATTTTGGCGGCCAGCGCTGAGAAAAACGACAGACTAGAACCCCCCATCATTAAGTAAATGGTGATACCGAGGAGACTAGCAACTCGCCAATAAATGATCATGAGGCCAATAGCTACCGGCACTTTTTTGACAAATGCCCAAATCAAGAGCACCATCGGCACAATAACAGTAAAGATCACAGCGAGACGATAGTCGAGCCAAATTAGTGGCTGAAACCAGGGGGGGGTAAACATTAGTTAATTATGATTTTTCTCTTGTCTAGTATATCTATAAGTGGTCTATGACAAGCACGGGTAGTTCACTGGTGGTAACTGCGCCTCTAACTGTGCGGCCAAGCTAATTAGTAAAGCTTCTGCTCCCAATTTACCCACCAGCTGCACACCTAACGGCAAGCTAGTAGTGTCAACTGGCAAAACTACCACAGGCTGACCAGTAGCATTGAAAATCGGACAGGGCGAAATCCAATCAGCAATTTTGGCCATAATTTCCTCGGGGGCTAGGTTTGCCCATTCCCCGATTTTGATGGTGGGATGCAGATAAACTGGCGTGAGCAATACATCAAAGTCTTGCCACTGTGCCACAATCTGTCGGGCGATGCTTTGCATTTGGTAGAGAGCATTCAAATATTCGCCAGCACTGCCCGATCGATTGCTTAACCATTGATTAAATTCACACAGAGCAGGTAGGGGAATACCAGATGCCGCTACCGCTGTCTGCCAGACAGTAGTAAAAGGATCAATCAAAGCTCCTACCTCGAGGGTGATGGTATTAAGTTGATGGCCAAGATTGCTCAAGATCTCGGCTACTCGATCGATCGCCGCCCCATAACTCGGATCTAAGTTTGTGAAAGGAGGAAAGGATTTACAAACGGCAATGCGTAGAGATCCGGGGGCTTGTTGAGTTGCTGCCCAAAAAGATGTTGCTGGTTGAGGCAAACAATATAAGTCTCCAGGGAGTCGCTGAGCCAAAGCATCTAACAAAATGGCCGCATCTTCCACATTCCGAGCAATAGGACCATTAATGGCAATTCCACTCACTCGATCGCCCACGGGAGCATCAGAAATACGGCCACGGGTGGGCTTAATCGCGACTAAACCACAACAGTGAGCTGGACCACGCAGCGAACCACCCCCATCAGAACCAACGGCCAAGGGCAACAAACCGGCAGCGACAGCAGCGGCGGCTCCACCGCTGGAACCACCAGGAGTATAAGCAAGATTCCAAGGATTACGGGTAGGTGGAAAACCAGCTGGTTCGGTGTAGGGAAAGGAACCCAGCTCGGCGGTGGCGGTTTTGCCCAAAATATTAAAACCAGCTTGTCGAACTAAGGTGGCAATGCCATCGTCGGCTGTAGCCAGCTGTTCTTTTAGAGCCGCAACGCCATAGCTACATGGTAAACCGGCCACTGGATTTAGATCTTTAATTGCGGTCGGTAATCCAAATAGCGGTGGTAAGTCGGCCAATTTTTGCAGCTGTTCTGTTTGGGCTTTGGCAACTGATAATGATCGATCGGCTGCCACCACAAAAAAAGCACCGATCTGGGGATCAATTTGGGCAATGCGATCAAGATAAAGCTGCATTAGCTCTAAAGGCGAAATTTGCCTAGATCGAATTAGCTCAGCTTGATACCGAGCAGAAGTAAAGAATAAATCGGTCATAGCATTAGGCCAGGTTTAGACCCAACCTTTGTAGCATATTGGCGCGAGCCTGATTCGCTAAACTATCATCCAATGGAGTCAGATTAATATCTTCTTGATACTTATTCTTAATGGCTGTTTTAATCATCCAGTCAGCGATGAAAGGGTTCTTAGGAATCAGCGGGCCATGTGAGTAAGTGGCGATCGCATTACGGTAAAAAGCGCCTTCCGTTCCGTCTTGAGCATTATTGCCAAAGCCTTTAATTACCGTTCCCAAAGACTCGGCTTGTGGACCCAGAAAAGTGCGACCACCGTGATTTTCAAAACCCACAATAATAGGCTTGCGGCCACCTAACATCGCGCTTAATTCAGCAGCCAGTCTGGTGGCCGTAATTTCAAACACCACATTACCAATACAGCGGGGTGCATCGATCCCCGGATGCTTGCTCTCTAAGTCTACAATCCCCATCCCCTCGATTCGCTCACCCAAGCCGGGCTCGTAAAATTTGCCCAATAGCTGGGGCGAACCACAGGTAAATACTCCCGGCGCTCCAGCATCAAGTCTGGCGCGGATTGCTTCAGTCTTGGCACCCTTCAGATCCCGCATCACAATTTCCTGTTGGCGATCCTGAGCACCACCCCCAGCAATAATATCAACTTGATCCAAAACCGCTGGATCGCTACTTTGATCATAGGGAATTACTTCTACACTAATCCCTCGCCACTGTGCTCGTTGCTTAATAGTAATAACATTACCCCGATCGCCGTAGGTGCTCATCAGTTTCGGATAGAGCCAGCCGATTTTAAGGGAGTAGGGAATAGTCATGGAAATTAAACTTCTTAATACGCGCCCTGAAGGACTCGAACCCTCGACATTTGGTTTTGGAGACCAACGTTCTACCAACTGAACTAAGGACGCATGAGATTCAGCTCAATTTAGACTTAACCACAATTGAGCTGGTCTGGAGACAGCTAGATGGCTGCTTTTTTAGATTTGTCTCGATCAAAGCGCTGTTTCACGCGAGTAGCCTTACCAACCCGGTCGCGGAGATAGAACAACTTAGCGCGGCGCACCCGACCACGACGGACAATACTGATATTGTCGATCTTGGGGGAATGCAAGAGAAAAACTCGTTCTACACCAACACCTTGAAACACCCGGCGGACAGTGATAGTTTCATTGATACCACCATTGCGTCTAGCAATAATTACACCCTCATAAGGCTGGATGCGTTCTTTTTCTCCCTCTTTGATTTTTACGCCAACACGAATCGTGTCACCGATATAGAGTTCGGGCAGGTCACTTTTAATGAACTCTGCTTCGATCGAGCGAATAATTTCTTGGACGTTCATGGAGACTACAAAAACTCACGGAATCCTATCATAACGAAAAAGGAGCTAATTGTCTACTCCCGATCGTAAAATTGGCTGGGAGCATCTGGTGAAATGATGTGATTTCAAAGTGAAAACTCACAACACCAGAGTGTCAACAGATAAGCTAAAGCCCAGTGAGCAATGGCCATTAAACAAGACTTGTTGCACCAGCTAAGCCGACTTACGACAAAAAGCGGAGGATAAATTGAGCTAAAACCACGTAAAATGGCCTCTAAGGATAATTAGGATCAATCATCTTCAGAAAACTAAAACTTATGAATACTGCTAGGCTTTCCAAATTAATGTTTCGGCTACTTTTGTCCAGCTTGAGCGTATTACCACTGGTCGCCTCATTTGATACAGCTGAAGCTGCCCCAGCTAAATCCAAGAAGCCCACCCAAAAAGCCAAGCCTAGCCAGAAAGCCGCTCCCAGACAGGGACGGCTGGATTCATATCTTTTAGGACCAGGTGATCGCATCCGGATCGATGTCTTTAACGTCCCAGAGTACAGCACTGAATACCCGGTCTTAGTTGATGGCACGATCAACCTTCCGGTGGTTGGCACCGTCTTAGTAAACGGCTTGTCTCTGCCCCAAGCTTCCGCTTTGCTTTCTAATCAGTATGCGCGTTTTGTCCGCAACCCACTCGTAACTGTCGGGCTAGTTAGTCCTCGTCCAATCAAAATAGCGATTGCTGGGGAAGTTAATAAGGCTGGCTCCTACACGATCGGTGTAGAGGGTGGCGGTGGTGGCACTGGAGCCGGTGCTGGCTCCGGTGGTACCGGTCGTCAATTTCCAACTCTGAGTCAAGCTGTACAGTTGGCTGGTGGAGCTAGTCAAACCGCCGATCTGCGTCGGGTGAAAGTCCAACGGCGGGGCAGAGTAGCCACACTAAATCTTCTGCGAGTATTGCAAGGGGCTGATGGCACTCAGGATGTCACCCTGCGCGATGGTGACACCATTTATATTCCTACGGCCAATAGCGTGAATGCCACCGACATTGCTAGACTCTCTGGTTCTAACATTGCTACCCAAGATAATGCTTTGAAGGTCGCAATCGTGGGCGAAGTAACCAAACCCGGTACCTACAGCATCAAGGGTGAAGCATCTACCAACACCAATGGACGAGTAAGCCAACCAACGCTGACTGAAGCTTTGAAATTAGCTGGTGGGGCGACGCCGTCAGCAGATATTAGTAAAATTAGAGTAAAGCGCAGTACCAAGTCTGGCAGTTCTCAAATGATTGGGGTGGATTTAGTCCGACTACTAGACAAGGGCGACTATCGACAAGACTTAATTTTGCAAGATGGTGACACTATTTACTTACCATCGGACCCAGTGATTGGCTCTGTTGGTAGCCGCCGTCTAGTGTCTTCTAGCTTTGGTCCTCAGGTACAAAACCCCATCAAGGTGGCCATTGTCGGGGATGTGAATCGCCCTGGTACCTATGTATTGAAGGGTGAAGCCAACAATGCTACTTCTGTTAATAATCCAAATAGCAATATTAGCCCACCAACTGTTACCCAGGCGATTCTCACCGCTGGCGGGATTAAACCTACTGCAAATATTCGAGAAGTGGTGCTACAACGTTTCAATCGGGGTGGACGTGGTCAATCGGTGAAGGTTAATCTCTGGAACCTATTGACTCAAGGTGATATCAGTCAGGATCTACTGCTTCAGGAAGGCGATCGGATATTAATTCCGCAAGCAACGTCTATCAATCCTCGTGAAGTTGATACCTTGGCTAATGCGCCATTTTCTCCAGCGACCATCGAGGTGGGGGTCGTGGGTGAGGTGGCTAAAGGAGGCACCGGCACTGGTGGTGGTCGAATCAAGCTGCCGCCTAACACTACTTTAAACCAAGCTTTACTAGCGGCGGGGGGCTTTGATCAAGTCCGTGCCAATAAAGGCAGCGTAGACTTAATCCGTCTCAATCCAAATGGTAGTGTTACTAAGCGTGCC
>JAYUSR010000163.1:0-41700 GCA_043755575.1 Synechococcales cyanobacterium | reverse complement strand
CGCCGCACTACTTCCACCACATGATCAAGGGTGTCGTCAATCCGCTCAATGAGGGTGCCCCGCACATAGAAAAACACCCCACTGGCAAATACCAGCAGCACCACCGCCGTGACGATCGCATACCAAATAGCCAGACGGCGGCGGGTAGTTTGAAACATGACAGTCACAATTTTTGCTGCTGATAAACTTCATTGGCGGCTCGAAACACCAAGGAGTGACGATAGACCAAACTATCTAAATCGGCCGCATAGCCGCCGCCAATTACATAGGCCACCGGATAGCCAGCTCTTACACAAGTGCTGAGTACCTGCATATCGCGACAGAACAATCCGCGATCGGTCAATGCTAACTTGCCCAGCCGATCGCTAACATGCGGATCGACCCCCGCATCGTACAGCACCAGATCTGGCCTAAAAGATGTTAATAAGTCGGGTAAATACTGCGCCAAGGTCTGCAAATATTCATCATCTTCCATGCCCTCGGCCAAAGGCACATCCAGATCGCTGGCCTGTTTGGTATTGGGGAAATTGATGCCACAGTGCATCGAAAAAGTAAATACATCGGAGTCATCTTGAAAGATCGCGGCTGTGCCATCGCCTTGATGCACATCTAAATCGACAATTAGCACCTTTTTAACTAATCCTTCCTGTTGCAGCACCTTGGTAGCCATCGCCAAATCATTAAAAATGCAAAATCCCGATCCATAGCTGGGGAAAGCATGGTGGGTGCCGCCCGCCGAGTTTCCGGCCAAGCCAAATTCCAGGGCGAGCCGCGCCGCCAAGGTGGTGCCACCCAGCGCAATCTGGGTGCGATTAACCAGTTGGGGACTCCAAGGCAGACCAATTCGCCGCATCGCCTGGGGATCGATCGATCCATCCTGGTAAGACTGCACGTAGTCAGGAGTATGTACTAGCTCAATCCATTCACTAGCTGGTAATTCTGGTTGATACACCCGACCGACCACCCCCTCCGCCACTAACAGACTATGTAAAATCCCAAACTTAGCCATCGGAAAACGATGGCCATCGGGCAGCGGTGTTACATAGTCGGGGTGGTACACCAAGGGTGGGGACATTGCGGTAAAGTATTGTTGAGATATTCTTTTGAACTACTGATGCTGAGACGAATCGCCAGACTACTAGTAACCCTGTTGCTCATTGTACAGATCGGGGCAGCACCTGCCCAGGCTGCTAGCCTGAAGGGACATATTGATACTCTCGATGGTTATAAGTTTCTCTATCCCAATGGTTGGGTAGAAGTGCCGTTCAAAAGCGATGCGGATACGGTATACCATGACCTGATTGAACCGACCGAAAATGTCAGCGTGATTATTAGCCAAGTGCCTGGGAATAAAAAGTTGGCTGATTTAGGTACGCCCACTGAAGTTGGTTTTAAGCTGGGCAAAAGTGCGATCGCCCCCGCTGGCTCGGGACGGGAAGCCGAGTTAACCACAGCGGAAGCCGAAGAAATCCAAGGTAAAACCTATTACTACTTGGAATACTTAGTGAAAATTGGTGAGCAACAACGTTACAACCTGGCCAGCGTGGTAGTGAGCCGGGGCAAACTATTTACTTGCAATGCCTCTACTACAGCCAAACGCTGGCCAAAAATGAAAAAAACCCTCAACGAAATGATTCATTCTTTCAATGTCGCTTAACTTACCCCCGATCGTTTTAGCCTCGGCTTCCCCCGCGCGGCGGCGTTTGCTGCAAACCATTGGCATCGAGCCACTGATTGAAGTCAGTGACTTTGACGAAGACCAAATCCAGTTGCATGACCCGCAGGAATTAGTCCAGGCTCTGGCTTTGGCTAAGGCCAAAACTGTCAGCGACAGACTGACCTACGACTATTGTGTGGTGTTGGGCTGCGATTCAATTTTGTGGTTTAATGGCCAGGCTCAAGGTAAGCCACCCAATGCGGCCACAGCGATCCAGCGTTGGCAGGAAATGCGGGGTGGGGTAGGATCTATCTATACTGGTCATGTGATGATCGATCGCCAAAAGCAGCAAACAGTCATCCGGTGCGGCTGTACCAAAGTTTTTTTTGGACAAGTTAGTGATAGGCAAATTGCCGCCTACGTAGCCACTGGAGAGCCACTCAAATGCGCTGGTGGTTTTGCCTTAGAAGGGATGGGCGGACTGCTCGTCGATAAGATTGAGGGCTGTCATACCAATGTGATTGGTCTGAGTTTGCCGTTAATTCGTTCCATGCTAACTAGCCTTGGCTATGATGTCATCTAACTTTTGAACAGGACATTAAGTATATTGATGGGGAAAGTAGAGTATGACAGCTAGTAGAGAGTTTCAAGAGCATTTGCAAGCCGGGCAGATTTCTCAGGCCATCGCGTTAGTGGTTGGCAAATTGGTTGAACTGGACGTTACTACTGATCTAGCAGCTACTGATACTAGTCCTCAAACCAGCCTGAGCACTAAAATCAGTTTACTTACAGGTAAGATCACTACTGAAGTCAACCCAGAATTATTGAGTCGGGAGTCTTCTCAGCAAATTCTGGACTTTCATACAGCTCAAATTACGGCTACCAACAAAGTGGTGCGCGATCATCTGCATAGCCTCCGCGAACTGTTACAAATCCTAGGGGGTGTCATACCGCCCATTATAATTACCTCGGATGACTCCACTGTTCCAGTTTTCGATCACATTGCCGACCAGCAAAATACAACGGACTTATCCTTACCTACTGTCTCTGAAATTCTCCTGCCTCCGCCACCCCCGCTGGTGGTTCAGCCCGCAACACCGCCAGCAGACATTACCTCATCTGTACCGGTAAAAATTCCTAACATCGCTGACGATGAATTCCAGCATATTGAAAAACTGCTTCAGTACTCTGATAGTAAAAAGAATGAGAATGTATCCCGAACGGCGGCGGGCATGGCAGCGACGGTTGCCCAAGCGGGTTCACCCACATTAGATGAAGCTAGTTCAATTCCCAATAAGTTTGACCAAGTACTAAAATCAGCTGGGGTCAAAGAAAAAGAAGATGCTGCCAATAACCCTTTTACTTCTGCTCCTCAGACAACAAAAAAATCAGACAATATTCGACAGCCAGCCACGAGCAACTATCATCTTGATGAAGAATGGGATGAATGGTTGCTCGAAGAGAATGCGATCTTATCGGAGCTGTCGCAAGTCAGTGAGGAAGTAACCAGAGATAAGATTCCAGATTGGAATGAACATTGGTTGAATCGATCGATCGAACAGAAAGCAGCAACAGAAGACTGGGAAAGTTTCATCCCAGAGTATGTCCATTTGGATGCCCACCAGGGACAGGTCAATGTAGAGCGATTTCGCCAGAATCTGGTCAATGATCCCCAGTTGATGAGTGAACTACTAGCCGAACTTGATGATATTGAGAAGTTAAATAAAGATGAGCAGCCTAAGTCTTAACGGCCAGTAGCTGATCGACTTGAGCCAGGAGTTCGGCCTCAGCACCAGAATTGTCCAACACTGCATCGGCCAGTTTGATTTTTTCAGGTAAAGACATTTGGCTAGCAATCCGAGCTTGCGCTTGCTCAGCGCTCAGTCGATCGCGCTGTTGCAGTCTGGCCAGCTGCTGCGGTAAGTCACAAGCCACGACCCACACTTCCGTGACTATAGTTTGCAGCTGGGCTTCAAACAGTAGAGGAATTACCGCTACGACAGTAGAGCCAGTAGCTTGCTGAATAGCGCGGGTGAAGCAGTCACGGACATAGGGATGAATAATCGATTCCAGCCAATGCTTTTCGGTAGCCCGATGGAAAATAATCTCAGCTAATTGAGATCGATCGAGCGTTCCATCCGCCAGTAGTAGATCAGAGCCGTATCGATCCACAATCTTGGCCAAGGCCGAGCTACCGGGAATAACCGCTTGCCGAGCGTAGGTGTCAGCATCAAATACAGATAAATGATGATGCTGGGCTAAATATCTAGAGACCGTGCTTTTACCCGTACCAATGCCACCAGTGAGTCCAATAATCCGCCGCACTCTAGGTGGAGACTTCCGAAAACTCAATGACCCGGCCTGCATAGTCTTTAACCAGAAAGCTCAAAGGCTGTTCGCGCTGAATTTTGTGCTTCAGACCGCGTGTCTGAATTCGCATCAGGATCATTTCTAAACATTCACGATCAAAACACACATGCCGATCGCGGTCTCTATCAGAAATGTTCGCACCAGTAATAATATGCAACTGGGTATTTTTCTTGAGCTGGTACCACAAACCATCAGAGGGGCGATTACCGCGCACTGCGGAACGTCCCATCGGAGCCGACAGATAAATCGGGTCTAGTCCAGCGCCACCAATACTTTGCTCATAGTCGTAGTAGTAATGCAAAGGCACATCGGCTACCGGCAAGTTCAATAACCCCTCGTACAATTCTTTAGCGCCTTCTAAATCGGACACCATTAGGGTATGAACCTTCGGAGCACTAGTCAAAAACATCCACATGGCTCCAGCATACGCAGCTAGGAGCAGCACCATGATGCCTTGGGTAGAAAAGAGACTATCGAGTGGCATAGTGGTATTTCTAGGTCTGACGACAAAATTCTAATGACCAGTATAGATCGGTTTTTTAACTTAAGGCTGCTCATTAGCGCCCTCTATCTGCCAGAATCGGTAATCTAGCCGATGAAGAAGATTGACCAGACTTACGCCGCTGGGGTCATCTTCTGTGATAATATCCAGACTGCCTGAGCACCAGCCCTTACTCGCACCATTTCCCCATGCCACCGTCAGACTTCCAACGCCGTACCAAAATTGTTGCAACTATTGGTCCTGCCACCAATAGCCCTCAGGTACTCAAAGAGCTGATTCTCGCTGGGGCTACGACCCTGCGCTTAAACTTTTCGCATGGTACTCATGACGATCATCTCACCAGTATTCGTCTGATTCGGCAGATTTCTCATGAACTGGAGCAGCCAGTAGGCATCCTGCAAGATTTGCAGGGACCAAAAATTCGCTTGGGTCGGTTTACGGATGGTTCGATTGTCCTCAAAAATGGCGATCCTTTTATGTTGACTAGCCGGGACATTCCGGGCACTCAGACCGAGAGTTCGGTTACCTATGACAAACTAGCCGCCGAAGTACCGTCTGGCGCTGTTATTCTGTTGGATGATGGCAAAGTGGAAATGGTGGTAGAAAGCATAGATCACAGTGCTGAATCTCTCAACTGCCGCGTAGTAGTAGGTGGCAAGCTCTCTAATAGCAAGGGCGTGAATTTCCCCGGTGTTTATCTATCCATTAAAGCCATGACCGATAAAGATCGGCGAGATTTGATGTTTGGCTTAGACCAAGGTGTGGACTGGGTAGCTTTGAGTTTTGTGCGCAACCCAGAAGATGTTTTAGAAATTAAAGAATTAATTGCCAATGCCGGTAAGGAAGTCCCGGTCATTGCCAAAATCGAAAAACACGAAGCGATCGAGCAAATGGAAGCGGTCTTATCTCTTTGTGATGGCGTGATGGTGGCACGGGGCGACTTGGGTGTAGAGTTGCCAGCCGAAGATGTGCCAATTTTACAGAAGCAATTAATTGCCACTGCCAACCGCCTGGGGATTCCGATTATTACCGCAACCCAGATGTTGGACAGCATGGTGAGCAACCCCCGCGCCACCAGAGCCGAGATTTCGGATGTGGCCAATGCTATTATTGATGGTACTGATGCAGTCATGCTGTCGAACGAAACTGCTGTCGGCGAATTTCCGGTAGAAGCTGTCAAAATGATGGCCAAGATTGCGGTGCGTATTGAACGAGAACGTCTTGGTCGGCGAATCGAAGATACCAAAAAATCGATTCCTAATGCTATTAGTTCAGCAGTGGCCAGCATTGCCGAACAACTTGAGGCGGCTGCCATTATGTCCCTGACCAAAACCGGCTCCACTGCCCGGAGTATTTCCAAGTTTCGACCGCAGCAACCCATTTTAGCCGTGACCGCTCACATGGATGTCGCGCGACGTTTACAGATGGTTTGGGGCGTAAAACCTCTACTGGTACTAGATCTACCTACTACCGGTGAAACTTTCCAAGCAGCGGTCAAAATAGCTCAGAACAATCATCTCCTCAACGAAGGAGATTTGGTAGTCTTGAGTTCAGGCACCCAGGGCGTAGCCGGTTCGACCGATCTAATTAAAGTCGAGGTAGTAACGGCGGTGTTAGGTCAGGGTAAGGGCATTGGCCAAGAGGCCGTAACGGGGGTAGCTAGAGTAGTCAATAACATCAAAGATATCAATAGCTTCCGAGCGGGAGATATCTTGGTGGCTCAGTCTACTGATGCTAGTTACCTAGATGCCATTCGCAAGGCTGCGGGAATTATCGTAGAAGATGAAAGCCTGACTTGTCACGCAGCAACGTTAGGTTTACGGCTCGGGAAGCCAGTTATTGTAGGGGTCAAAGATGCTACTACCAAGATTCGCGATCAGTCTGTGATCACGTTGGATGTAATGCGAGGAATGATTTATTCTGGCAAAATCGACATTTAATATCTAAAATCTTGGGAGTAGTGATGGGTGCATCAATTTCCTACTCCCAGCAATATTGCCCTTAATTAACTCCCACGCGATCGATCGACTCTATCTTCCAGTCCGGGCGCAAATTGCTTGCACCCCGCAGATAAGGATGATCGACGGATTGATGCGCTGGCAAGTTGGTATGCACCAGGAAGCGAATACATTTGGGTAAACTTCCTGCCACCTGCATTTGTTGCACATCCATCATCGCCACACTGTCCCAATGCGGGCGCTGCCTGGCAATTTGGGCAGGAAAAATTGCGTCTAAATCAGGGGTGGTGGTAAAAATGGCGCTGATCATTTCTTGGGGATCAAGATGGTTGCGAGCTTCTAAAGCAGCGAGCAATTCTAGGACGGATTCGGTTATTGCTTCGATCGAATTTTCCCGAGCTGTTGTTGCTCCTCGAATTGCCCGCACACGCCACTCTGCACCCATGTTGTCCTCATTAATTAATGACCAATTATGGCCGATATAGCCACAGCGGTTGACCGCTAGTGCTCATTTCAAATTGTACCCAATTCACTGCTGTTCCAACACCTAAAGACTGGATTTGTCTTTGTAAAATGCGGTTTAGTAATGGCTTGCGCTCCTCAATATTACAGCACTTCGCTTGTTCAGGATCGAGACCAGCTAGCTCGGCAGCCCACCTTCTGGCATCTTCTTCAGTGCCTAATCTGTCAACCATGCCGAGTTCTAAAGCCTGTTCACCGGTAAATATTCGGCCATCAGCGAAGGTTTTGACTGTTTCTACTGGCAAGTTGCGGGATTCGGCCACAATCTGCACAAATTGGGCATAGCTAGAGTCAATTAGTGCCTGGAGAATTTCCTGCTCGGGGGGTGTTAACTCTCGATCGAATGACAATATATCTTTGTAGGCTCCAGATTTAATTACTTTAAAAGATACACCCACCTTATCCAGCAGCTTTTCGAGGTTATTGCCGCGCAGAATCACCCCAATACTGCCAGTGACGGTGCCGGGATTAGTCACAATATATTTGCTTCCCATCCCGATAAAAACTCCACCGGAAGCCGAGATATTGCCATAACTGGCCACAATCTGGACTTTGGATTGCAGCCGTTTCAGTGCAGTATAGATTTCGTAGGAATCACCCACTGTTCCGCCCGGACTATCAATCCGCAGTAACAGCGCCGGAAATTTCTTTTCTTCAACGGTTTTGAGCGCCGCTAATATGGCTTTGCGAGTGCTGCTGCCGATCGCCCCGGCAATTTCAATCCGGGCAATCTGTTTACTAGTTCTTGGTTTAAACGGCCAGACCATATGATTTTACTTTTCCCAATACTTAAAAAAAATATACAATTACAGTAACTACTTCCAAGATACATGCAGATTCCAAAGTATTCATCATTACTTCAGTCGGCCTTGATGATTTGCCCTTTTTTCTTATGGGGGACAGCAATGGTGGCGATGAAAGAAGCTATTCCCCATACTACGCCGTTCTTCTTGGCCAGTTTTCGGTTGCTACCAGCGGGGATATTAGTTTTGGTGGCGGCGGCGGCCTGGCAACTACCCCAGCCAACAACTTGGCGCGCTTGGGGTTGGATTATTTTGTTTGGGCTGGTAGACGGCACCTTGTTCCAAGGATTTTTAGCTAATGGCTTAATGCGTACTGATGCCGGACTAGGCTCGGTGATGATTGATTCTCAGCCTTTGGCGGTAGCAATACTGTCAGCCTGGTTACTGAAGGAATCGATCGGACTCTGGGGGGGAATTGGTTTGGGCTTGGGAGTAATCGGCATTAGCTGTATTGGTTTACCAGCCGAATGGTGGGAGCAAATTTTAGATCCGGCTAACCATGACCCCTTGCAAATCACTCAGCTTTTTGCCCATGGGGAATGGCTAATGCTGCTAGCGGCGCTATCGATGGCGGTGGGAACAATTTTAATTCGCTATGTCACCCAGGAATCGGATGCTGTGGTAGCCACTGGCTGGCATATGGTAATTGGCTCGGTGCCCTTGATATTTGCCACCGCTCTGGGGGATGAATCGCCCTGGCAACACTTAACCATTCTGGATTGGTCAGCTCTGGCTTACTCCACTGTTTTTGGCAGTGCGATCGCTTATGGGCTGTTTTTCTACTTTGCGGCTCGGGGTAATTTAACTAGTTTGAGTTCACTCACTTTCTTGACCCCGATTTTTGCGCTGATTTTTGGCAGTATTTTTCTTAAGGAAAGCTTGACTGCCATCCAGTTTGGCGGAGTGGCGGTCACTTTGATCAGCATTTTTCTGATCAATCAGCGGGAAGCCATTAGCGCCAAATTTCAGCCTCAGGCTCCAGAACTACTGCCAAAATAGCCAATGCTCAAACTTTTGCTAAAAACTCCTGCGCCAGCTTCATAAAAGCTTTTGACCCCGGAGTATTCGGGTTATCGATCACCACCGGCTGAAAACTATCGATCGATCGAGCCACGTTGACATCCATCGGAATTCTGGTTTGAAAAACCTTTTCGGGTTTGAAATCCTGTACCACTCGCTGAATGACTTGATCGTAGTAACGGTTAAACATCATATTGCCAGACAGCACAAATACTACTCCGAGCAGCTGACTGTGCAACTGATTGGCATCTAGTTGATGGGCTTCACGTAAGCTAGTAATTCGGCGTTCTAGTAGTTGCATTCCCACTAAAGATAAAGGTTCAGGCCGAGCGGGCATAATGTAATAATCGCTGGCCATAATGCCACTTCGGGTCAGCAAGTTATAGCCAGGGGCACAGTCCAGAATAATAAAATCATATTCCGACTGTACTGGCGCTAAGATATCGCGCAGCAATCCCCCCTCGAAGCCATTCCAGACATCTAGAAAGTCCGCTTTACTACCTTCTAAAGCTTCTTGATGGAGTTTCTCGGATACCAAGAATTCATCGTAAATATCTATATCTCCAGAAAGCAAATCTAATCCTGGTACCCCGGCCAGATTGCGAGTAATGGTATCGGCAGTCGTAAATTTGTAGCGATGACTGGGTTTGAGAGCTTTGGCCACCAGGTAACTAATCGTCATCTTTTCTCGGCGGGTCTTAGCGAAGTCCTGGGGCGGCATCAGACTTAAAGTAGCACTGATCTGGGTATCTAGATCTACTACTAATACTCGCTTTTGATGATATTTGGCCAAGCAGGTTGCCAGATTAACGGTGAGCGTTGTTTTACCCACTCCACCTTTCATATTGATTGTGGCAATTGTTAATCCCATGAATTACTTAATGATAGACACCGCTAACATCATAGAACCCGATCGACCTTTCCACCATAAAAATCAGGAGTAGAAAAACTATCCCACTCCTGACTGAACTAATTTTTTAAACCGCAGTCTTAACGACGGCGACGGCTGGAACCACGAGCTTCTTGATAATCCCGATCGTCACTGCGGTTGGCGCGTTCACCGCCGCCACCATTGTTGTCCCGTAAAACTGGTTTGCCAGCCCGTTGACCGCGTGGCCGGGAGTCGCGACGGTCATCCCGCCGATCATAGCGATCACCTCGGTCTTGGATGGTTGGTTCTTCCATATCTAAGTAGGCGGGACGAGTGCGATCGTAAATTAACTGTAAGGCCGCAGCCGCAATGGTATGAACGTCATAGCCTTCACCTAGCTGAGCAATAATTGGTAAGAACGAAGCTACCCGTTCGCCAGCTAAGGCTTCCAAAATGTCAGACTGCACTTTTTCCATATGCTTCGCTTCGATCTGAGCGCGAGTTGGCACCTGGCAAATAGTCAAGTCTTGGCGCACCCGGCGTTCGATCGTTTGCAGTTTGCGCCGATCCATGGGGTGAATCAAGGAAATAGCGGTACCTTCTTTGCCCGCCCGACCAGTCCGACCGATCCGGTGGATATAGTTTTCGGGGCTGTCGGGCATGTCGTAGTTAATGACGTGGGTCAGGTGGTCTACATCCAAACCACGCGCAGCGATGTCGGTAGCGACAATCCAGCGCACTTTACACTGGCGGAAACGATGTAACAGACGCTCCCGCTGGGTTTGGGTGAGGTCGCCGTGATATTCATCGGCGCTGTGTCCGGCTCCTTGGAGTTGACCAGTCAGATCGGCAGCAGCCTTCCGAGTACGAACAAAGATGATCGCCGATTCCGGCTGTTCTAGCTCCATGATGGGCTGCAGCATTTGAGCTTTAGTCCATCCACGGGGGACAAAGTAAACCTGTTGATTAATCCGATTGGGAGCGGCTTTGGGCTGCTCAACGGTAACGATAATGGGGTTTTTGAGGAAACGATTAACCAAAGAGCGAATTTGGGGAGCCATGGTGGCTGAGAATAAAGCTGTTTGCTTAGTCTCTGGTAACTTGCTCATAACTAATTCGACATCATCGATAAAGCCCATGCTGAGCATTTCGTCGGCTTCATCTAGGACAAACCAATCTACTTGGTCTAGGCGTAAACGACCGCGATTGATCAAGTCAATCACCCGACCTGGCGTTCCTACAACGATTGGCACGCCACTTTCTAGGCGGCGAATTTGTTGTTCGATCGACTGACCACCATAGACGGTCAAAATTGGCGAGCGACGTTCGCTAGTGATGAAAGTCTTCATCGCCTCAGAAACCTGCATCGCCAGTTCGCGAGTCGGAGTCAGAATCAACGCCTGGACGGCGGGTTTTTGAAAATCGATTCTTTCAAGAATGGGTAGCGAAAAGGCAGCGGTTTTACCGGTACCAGTCTGCGATTGGCCGACCACATCTCTGCCAGCCAGCAATTCAGGGATCGCTTGGGATTGAATATTAGTGGGTTCGGTAATGCCTAGCTTTTCTAATTGAGCAATGATTTTTTCAGAAATGCCGAGGCTAGCAAAGGGAGTGGTCATATGTTGGTATTTTCAGTGATTAGGATTAAGTCAAACTTGGAAGATGGGGAGTGAGGATGCAGTAGTGCTTTCTCACTTTTAAAAAACTAGAAGGTTACGACCTCCCCATACAGGTCATAGTGATCGGCTTTATCGATCCGTACCGGCACGATCGAACCTAAACGAGCTACCCCGCGCACATAGACTTGGCCGTCTACTTCGGGAGCCGACCGCGCTGACCGACCCACTAGTTTCCCGGAGCTGGGGTTTTCTAGCTCAATTAAGACATCGACAACTTTCCCAACTTCTTGCTGGTTTCTAGCCAGAGAGATCGGCTGTTGCAGAGCCATGAGAGCGTCATGTCGATCGGTCATCACTTCAGCGGCGATTTGATTAGGTAATTGTCCAGCCGGGGCTTCGGCTTCCGCTGAAAAGGTAAATACACCAACATGGTCGAACTGGTGGCGCGCCACAAATTCTTGTAAGTGGGCAAAATGGGCATCTGTTTCACCGGGGAATCCCACAATGAAAGTGGTGCGCATCACGGCATCGGGCAATGCAGCACGCAAATTATCCATAATGCGATCGTTGACATGTCCTTGCCAAGGCCGATTCATGGCGCGCAGCATTTCGGGGTGAGAGTGCTGAAGAGGCAAGTCTAGATAGGGGATCACGTTGGGGGTTTCTTGCATCGCCGCAATCACTGCTGGCGTAAGACCAGTAGGATAGGCATAATGCATCCGAATCCAAGGCACATCTACTTTACCCAAAGCCCGCAATAACTCAGCCAACTGGGGCTTGCCGTAGATATCCAAACCATAGTTAGTAGTGATTTGGGAGATGAGAATTAGTTCTTTAACTCCTTCATCAGCCAGCTGCTGGGCTTCAGCAACAATTGATTCGATCGAACGTGATCGTTGCTTACCGCGTAGATGAGGAATAATGCAAAAACTACAGGCATAGTCGCAGCCTTCCGCCACCCGCAGATAAGCCACTCCTTCGGAGGTAGTGCGATAGCGCGGCACCCACTCGTCAGCAATATAGCTGGGTTCATTAGAGATAGCCTGAACCCGTTCACCAGTCTCGGCTCGCTCAATGACGTTGACGATTTTCTGGTAATCGCCAGTGCCAACTACAGCTACCGCTTCTGGTATTTCATCTAGGAGCTGGCTCTGGAAGTGCTGAGCCATGCAGCCAGTAATCACTATTTTCTTTTGAGCTGCTGCTAGCTCAACCAAAGTACGCACTGACTCTTCCCGCGCCGATTCGACAAAGCTACAGGTATTGACAATCACATAGTCGGCAGTATCATCGTCCGCATCTACATGATAGCCAGCTTGAACTAGCAGACCGAGCATGTGCTCGCTATCTATCCGATTTTTTTCGCAGCCGAGATGGGAGATCGCAATTGATGGCTTGTTACCCATTGATAATTTATGTACTCGCAGATTGGGCGGTCATGAAGGACACAGCAACTCCCAAGCAGCCCGAAGGCTAACCAAATTTAACCACTATGTGGAAGACTACAAAAGTGCTACAGCGACGACATGAAGGTCTAGAACTGCTGCTAACAAGTTTGAAATGTAGTCTTGGATAAGTCAGCAACTAGTGCTGATGACAACTGAATTTTTCAGGCTGGAGCCTTACGTTAAAAGCCTAAGATGAGGCGGGCGCCAATGGTGAAACAGGACTGTTTAAGGCTTGAGCACGCTGCTACAAGCATTCCTGAAAGGTTTGGTTGTCAGTTTTGAGATGCGATATTGTCCGCTGCACAACATTCTAACATGATGTTGCGGATTGTAACTGGTTTAGCTAAAATCCCTGAGACTAGTGGGTGAAAATGAAGTAATGGATTCCCCATGCATTAGTGAGTTGCTAAGTTTAGGTCTAGACTTGGAATGGTATAAAATCAAAAATGCTGCTTCAGACCATGTGCTTTTGAGGCGGAGCTGCCACGAATAAGACCGGATTCTTATGTTTATATTGTGAATCTAAAACAAACTTTTCAGACCGTTAACCCCATTATTGGGGTAGTGCATCTTCTGCCACTGCCCACCGCGCCGCGTTGGGGCGGGAATTTAAAAGCCGTGATCGATCGAGCGGAACAAGAAGCGTTAGCTTTAGCCTCCGGTGGGGTGGATGGCATCATCATTGAAAACTTTTTTGATGCGCCCTTCACCAAAGGTCAAGTCGATCCGGCGGTGGTGAGTGCCATGACTTTGGTGGTGAAAAGATTGATGGGTTTAGTGACATTGCCAATCGGCCTCAATGTTTTGCGCAACGATGGCCAGAGCGCCTTGGCCATCGCTGCCTGTACCGGGGCGCAATTTATTCGGGTGAATGTTTTAACCGGGGTGATGGCCACTGATCAGGGACTGATTGAAGGCTGTGCCTATGATTTGTTGCGCTACCGCCGCGAGTTGGGTAGTGATGTCAAGATTTTAGCCGATGTGTTGGTTAAGCACGCTCGGCCTTTGGGTATCCCCAACCTCACCACGGCTGTTCAGGATACGATCGAACGCGGCCTCGCCGATGCCGTGATTTTGTCTGGCTGGTCTACAGGTAATCCACCAGATTTAGAGGATTTGGAGCTGGCGACTAATGCGGCCAAGGGCACCCCGGTTTTTATTGGCAGTGGCGCCGATTGGGAGAACATTTCGACTTTGATGCAAGCTGCTGACGGGGTGATTGTATCTAGTGCTCTCAAACGGCAGGGTAAAATAGAACAGTCGATCGATCCCATTCGGGTTAGCCAGTTTGTGGATGCCATGCGCAACAGTCCCCAAAATCAGTTTCAGCCAGAGACTTCTATGGCTGTGCCCGTTACCCCGTCTCGATAGCACCTAGCTTTTTAACCTTTAGCTTGTTTAATTTATGCTTAATCGTCGTCAATCCTCCTGGATTCATCGTTTCTCCCGGCCACTCATTGGGGCAATCGCCACCGTGGGGATTGCCGATACTGGTTATTTAACATCGGTGAAGCTAGCGGGTAACGGAGTGGCTTGCTCGAGCGCGGGCTGTAATCAGGTTTTGAGTAGTCCCTACGCTAACGTTTTTGGTTTACCTTTGACTTTGTTTGGCTTGCTGGCCTATGTGGCGATCGCCGTTCTCGCGATCGCGCCGCTGGTACTCACCGCTCAGAACAACAAGAAATTTCAGAGCCAACTCCAAAATTTAACTTGGTTGGGAATGTTTTTGATCGGTACTGCCATGGCTATATTCAGCGGCTATCTGATGTATCTGTTGGCTTTTGTGATTAAGGCGGCTTGTCCTTTTTGTATTGTTTCGGCAATTTGCTCCTGCTCGATCTTGATCCTGACCTTGGTGGGCAGAGAGTGGGATGACATTGGTCAACTCCTGTTTCGAGGATTGGGAGTAGCTGCAGTCACCGTGCTAGTCACTTTAGGTATATATGGCGGGGTCGGCAACACGGTGAGTGTTAATGCTGGTGATCCCACCACTACCAGCATCACTACTCTGCAACCACAGGGGCCTCTGCCAGCCAAAGTAGGCTGGACAATCACCAGTAAATCTGGAGCAGCAGAAATCGCTCTTGCCCAACATCTGAAAAAAATCGATGCCAAAATGTACGGCGGTTTCTTTTGCTCTCATTGCTATGAACAAAAGCAATTATTTGGTCGCGAAGCTTTCAAAAGCAGTATTAATTACATCGAATGTCATCCGGAAGGCAAAAATCCCCAAGTAGCACTGTGTGAAAAAGAAAAAATCGAAGGATTTCCCACCTGGGATATTAAAGGCAAAAAGTATCCAGGTACCAGGCCTCCAGAAGAGTTAGCTAAGGTTAGTGGCTACCAAGGTTCTACAAACTTTCTCTACTCGAAGTTGATGCCTAATTTTGTGCCTAAATAGCGATGATTATAAGTCCCAGATAGTCACATATTCTTCGACGATTTCGCCGCCAAATTGCTCGGCAATGCGAGCAGCGGCGGCATCCAAATCCAGGTCGGTGAAATGGGAAATAGCAACTTCTCCAGTGATTACTGGCTGGGAAAAAGTTGATGCTACTATGAAGCCATTTCCATTGCTCTTTGCAACCACCGCAGACGTTTCTGGCGCTGGCGATCGAAAGACAGCGGGCTGTTCCTGCACCACTGTGGGGCTGGAATATTCGGCTGGCGGCGGTGCTGAAACTTCCACTTCATCTAGTTCAGAATATTCTGCTGGCTCGTCTAAGATTTCATCGGCAGCCAGGGTCATCGCTGACTGTGCTACTAGTTGTTCGGATGGACTGACCAGGGGCACCGGATTTTGGTGGGCAGGGATCACCGCTGGTGCCAGTAAATCGACTGAAGATTCTGGTTGCTGAACAACATTATGAGCAACTTTATTTTGAGCAGCTTTGTTTTTGCCAGCCAAGTCGGACTCACCCAGCTGTAACAAAACAGTAATTGGTCGATCCAAAAGGGTGGTTAAGGCCTTCTGGAGATGATGCTTTTGGCCTTCAGCTATTTTCATAAAAGTACTGCTCTTCATGCTGATGGTAGCCACATCTCTCTCCAGCGACAAGAATTGGCCGTGGGGAGCAAAGAGACCCTTGCCGGAAGGCAACAACTGCCCCAGAACTTGTTGCCAGGTAGCTTCGAGATCAATCGAGGGAGCGGCTGGTTCAATTACCTCTGGCTCGGCTGGTTCCACTAATGTTTCCGGAACTGGGACAGTAGAAGTCTGCCAGGATGCTTTGGTCTGATCTCGTCCAGATTCCTGGGGATCGATCGATCTACTAGTCTCAGCAGTCTTTGGAACGATTGGAATGGGAAACGGCGGCAACTCGGTGGTGACGGTTGTCTTGACCGGAGAAAGTAATCCCAGCAAAGTAATTTCTAGCCATAGCCGGGGTTGAGTATTTCCTTTGAGCTGACTTTCACTGTCTTTAAGGTGCTGTTGGCCAGCTAGGATAGTCGCTAATTCCATTGAAGCCGCTAACTCACATACTGCTGGCCAGATTTCGGCAGTAAGATTAGTGAGATCCTGGCGACTAGGGATCGCTTTGGCGATCGACAGATCCCGATAGAAACCAGCCAAGTTCTGTAAAATCATCAGCGGCTCTTTGCCTCTTTCTAGCAGCTGCCGACAATGGTCAAATAAATTCTCGATTTGTTGGTGGTGAATAGCTTGGCTCATCGCCAACAAATCTTTTTCGGGTACTGAACCCACTAATTCCCACACTCGATCGACAGTCACTTCGCTGCTCATTAAACTAAGCTGATCAAGCAAACTCTCGGCGTCGCGCAAGCCTCCTTGAGCAATTTGAGCTACTAACTGCACTGCCCCTGCTGTAATTTGCATCTGTTCCAGCTGGGCGATGTAAATGAGATGCTGCACCATGTCGGCCAGCGGAATCCGGCGAAAGTCAAATTTTTGGCAGCGGGAAATAATAGTGGGTAGTACCCGTTGGGGATCGGTCGTGGCCAGAATAAACACTACATGCAGCGGCGGCTCTTCCAAAGTCTTGAGCAAAGAGTTGAAAGCTGCCGTACTCAGCATATGACACTCATCGATCAGATAAACTTTGTAACGGCATTGCACCGGTGCATACTGCGCTCGATCGATAATCTCCCGAATATTATCCACCCCCGTATTACTGGCCGCATCAATCTCCACCACATCCAGGGCATTGCCCAAGGTAATTGACTTACAAGTCAGGCATTCGCCACATGGTTGTGCCGTGGGTACATCACTGGCCATACAATTAAGGGACTTAGCCAAAATGCGCGCACTAGAAGTTTTGCCAGTACCGCGTGGGCCAGTAAATAGGTAAGCTGGCGCGATCTTCTGCAATCGGAGAGCATTAGTGAGCGTAGTGGCGATCGCCTCTTGCCCCACCAAATCTGCGAAAGTCTGAGGTCGATATTTATGGTGGAATGGTAAATAACTCATCGACATCGAGATAAAAAATTGAGCCTGGTAATTTAGCTATCCCAATCTGGGATACCTGATAATCAGGAACTGCTAAAGGTGATCTGGATTCTAGGATATCAGTGAGTAATAATTCTCATTGGTATATTTACCACTATTTTAGTAGAATCACTAACAGTTATATCCAGCAAAACCTATGTACTACGTTAGCGCAAGGACAGTTGTAAATGTTTAAAGGAATTTGGCGATCAAGTCCCAGTAAAGCCGCAGCTGTTACTGATGACTTACCACTCCTCAGCGATCCAGACCATGAATACTTATTTATGCAATTGCTAGAAGGTGTCACCCATGGCTGGCAGCAACCCCGGGTGATCAAATTTTTTCAGCGCGTGAAGCAACGAGCACCTAAATCACAATGGATCGCTTGGTTGAATGGTTTTGGCTTCCGATTGCTAAACTCCGCCGATCAGAATGAAGAACTAGCCCGCAAAATGATCCAGCTTAGTGAGCTGGACTGTGGAGAAGTGACCACCTTAGCGGGAGAGTTTGGTCATCAGCTTCTTGGCCGGATTTATGGTGGTCTTGATGAAGAATCCTTGCCAGATTTGGACAGCAGTAGCTTGTTAGACTTAGAACTGACTCTCTTAGAGCAAACCGACCTCACCGCTGCCTCGCCACCAATGGCTCTATCCGAAATAGAAACAGCAATGGGTGTCCGCTCCGATTACCGAGAGGAGCGTCGATCAATGAACCCACCGCCGCCAGCCCCACCAAGAGTAGTACTGCCAGATTTTGATCCGGTAACACTACCTAACACCGATATATTGGCAGCAAGAGGCTCCACTGCTTTTACCGATTCTAATGTTGAATTTAACTTTGACGCTAGTTCTATTCCGACTACTCATCTAGACATCCCCATGTTTGGAGTAGTCCCTTCCGAACTACGGATTGCTAAGGAACCTGGCCTATTGCCGATTGAAACCTATTCAGATCAGCCACCAATAGAGGAGAAAGTAATTAGCATCGAAGAATTTGCGATGATGCTCCAAAGCGATCCGGCGCTCGTGCGAGAAATCGCTCAACAACTAGGCATAAATACTAACGATCCGCAAATGGTGCTGGATGCGGTGATTACCCAAATGCAGCAGCAAATTCAAGACGGAAATTAGTTTATGACAGTGATTGAAAGTCTCTATAGCGATGGAGCCTGTAAAGGTAATCCGGGGCCTGGTGGCTGGGGAGCCGTAGCCTACTTTACCAACGGTTCCGTATCAGAATTGGGTGGTAGTGACCCAGCCACGACGAACAATCGTATGGAAATGCAGGCGGCGATCGAAGCCCTCAATTTCTTTGTTAAATCCGGTCAAGCCGATCCTTGCACTATCTATACCGATAGTGAATACGTCATCAAAGGCATCACTGGCTGGCTAAAGGGCTGGAAAAATAAGGGGTGGAAAACCTCGGCTGGTAAACCAGTCCTAAATCAAGATTTGTGGGAAATATTAGATGAATTAAGCATTCAAATTCGCCAGCAGACCCAAGGTAAACCAGTCCGCTGGGAGTATGTTAAAGGTCATGCTGGTAATATTGGCAATGAGCGCTGTGATACGATCGCCAGCTCTTTTGCTCTCGGTAAACCAGTTCTACTTCAGCAAGGTCAAATTACAACAGTGCCAGTTAATTCTTCAACACCAGTTAATTCTTTAAACACATCACCGCTGCTGGAAGAAAACCATATCCATCATGGCGAGCACGACAATGTCCCCCGGGGTGAGAGAGTAACCCATCTTCACTACCTAGTTGATACTCTTCATATTGCCGAAGAGATTGCTGCGCAAGGATATTTCATTACTAGCTCAGAATTGGCCGACCTCATGGACATCAATGCTAGTGCCGTAACTAGTCGTGGTGATCATTGGGTGTGGCGTAATTGGATGGTCTGTCGAGCCAGAAGAGAAGGAAATCAGATTCTTTGGCAGCTGGAGAGAATTGATCGATCAAAAGAACTGGCCTAGATTTTTTGTTTGCAGTCAGTAAAATCGCTGAAAGTATCAGGTAGTGATAGAAGTTTTTTATTTAGCTAGCAGGCCAAAGCTGAATAAGAGGGCTGGTTTTGAGCATCAGCCATTTAAGCTAACTCTAATAAAATGTATCGCATGATACAGATTAGTAGGTGTCATCAATCACAAAATTGACGCACTGTGATATAAAACTTCTAATCTTTGTTCTTGGCGTGAGGGAATCAATGCAGTGCTGAAAAAAATATTTTTAATATCCTTAGTTTCTTTATGGTTCTTAAGTGGCCCATTAATGGGCAATGCCTGGGCTGCTGATGCGCCCAAAGATCCGGTGGATACAGGAGATACGGCCTTTATGCTGGTGTCGGCGGCTTTAGTGTTGCTGATGACTCCAGGACTAGCCTTCTTTTATGGTGGGTTGGTGCGATCGCGCAACGTCTTAAACACCATGATGATGAGCTTATTACTGATGGGCTTGGTTGGTGTGACCTGGGTTCTATTTGGCTATAGTCTGGCCTTTGATAATCCGATCGATCAAGCAGCCACCACTGCCGCCGGGATAGTGAAATTTGATCTCAAAGCGGTCAATCTCTTCATTGGTGGATTGGGATGGATGGGCTTAAATGGGGTATCTAGCTCCGTACCAGTTGAATATGCTGGCACCATTCCTCACCAAGTATTTATGGTGTACCAGATGATGTTTGCGATCATCACTCCAGCGTTGATCTCTGGGGCGATCGTTGAACGGATGAGCTTCAAGGCTTACTTCTGGTTTGTGTTAATTTGGTCCACTGTAATCTACGCCCCTCTGGCTCACTGGGTCTGGGGTAAAGGTTGGTTAGGTGCCATGGGTGCTTTAGATTTTGCCGGTGGTAACGTTGTGCACATCAGCTCAGGAGTGTCTGCGGTGGTAGCGGCTTGGGTGATTGGCCCGCGCAAAACCTTCCGTACCCAGCCAGCTGCTCCTCATAACGTTCCCTATGTAATGATCGGAATTGGTTTACTGTGGTTTGGTTGGTTTGGCTTTAATGGTGGCAGTGGATTGAGTGCTAAAGGTGCAGTAGTTCCTTTTGTAACCACCATGGTTGCCTCCGCAGCAGCTGGTTTGATGTGGTTGATTTTGGAGTGGGTATTACGCCAAAAGCCAACAGCAGTCGGTATTGCCAGTGGATTTTTGGCTGGCTTAGTCGGTATTACACCCTGCGCGGGTTACGTTAGCCCATTAGCAGCCATTTTAGTGGGATTAATTACATCTACTTGCTGCTTTTTTGCAGTTAGCTTACGAGCAAAACTACAATTTGATGACTCCCTGGATGCTTTCCCCATACATGGTGTCGGTGGTACAGTTGGAGCGATTTTGACTGGGGTCTTTGCCTCTAAAGAGTTTTACCAAATTATGGGAGAGGATGGCAAAACCCCCATTGCTTTGGGCTTAGTAGATGGCAATGGTAAACAAATTGTCACTCAGTTAATTAGTATTGCTGCTACCTACGCTTTTGCCGCCGTAGGGACATTTGTCATTCTCAAGGGCTTGAGTTTGGTGATGCCGCTCCGTACCAAAGAAGAATCCGAATACCAAGGTTTGGATGTCAGCGAACATGGTGAAGAAGGCTATGGTGAAGAATTCGCATCAGGTTTGAGCTTTGCTGAAAGAGAATAGATATCTAAATATGGATCTTTAAATTGATCGATCGCCAACTCACTTAGTTGGCGATTTTTTGATCGGAATTCAGCCTGATGGCGTCGGTGAAACAACGCTCATCTTGACAATTGTGTAGTGTTTCTGTAGTATCATTATCCTAAATGTTTGGATAATGCTAAAATGTGTTTCATTAAGCATGTGAATCAGGCAAAGTAGCTGTCACGAATGAAGCTCCGCTATGGTGGTTCTATTATTCTCAAAGATTATATTGTGATAAAGATGAAAAATCACCTGTTGCCAACTGCTCTCTTGGGTACGACTGCCCTCGTTGGCCATGTCACACCAGCAGCAGCTTTATCCCCGGTAGAAGTTCAGAGAATTGCCAAGCAACGTACCGTTCAGATTGAGGGATGCAATAAAGGCTCCGGTGTAATTATCCAAAAGAATGGTAACAATTACACTGTGCTGACGGCAGCCCATGTGGTCAGCGGCAGCGGCAGTGGCTGTGAAGTGGTAGCCCCAGACGATACTAGCTATCAGGTTACCAAGGTAAATATTTTTCCCAATCAAATCGACCTAGCCGTAGTTAACTTCACCAGTAATAAAAACTACTCAGTTGCTAAAACAATCCGCAATTCTGATCGGATCGAAGCAGGTGAAACTGTCTATGTTTCCGGTTTTCCAGTCTCTACAGTCATCGCTAAGTCCGTATTCGCCTTTGTAAAGGGAGATGTGGTGAGTAATGGTACGAAGCAACAGGAAAAAGGCTACTCACTGATTTACAACAATAGTACTTTGCCCGGATACAGTGGCGGCCCAGTCTGGAGCGATCAGGGCGAATTGATCGCCATCCACGGCCAAGGAGATATCGATACCAAGTTACGAGATACAGTCAATGCCGATGTTCGGATTAAGACTGGATTTAATCTGGGGATTACAGTCAATACTTTCACCAAGCTTGCTTCCACTGCCGGAATTAATGGTTATGAGCCAGTGGCGATCGCCGCGAAACCTAAGCCGATCGATGATTTAATTGCTAGTGCCGTCCAAAAAGAACGCCAAGGTAATTATCGGGGTGTATTAGTAGACATGGATCGAGCAATCACTCTGGATGTGAAGAATTCACGACCTTACTACGGGAGGGGTCTAGCCAAGGCTCAGCTAGGTGATAACAAAGGAGCAATCGCAGACTATAACCGTGCTATTGCCCTCAACCCTAACTTTACTAATGCTTACCACAATCGTGGTTTTTCCAAGTCAGAGATCGGCGATGAAAAAGGAGCGATCAAAGACTACAACCGTGCTATTGCCCTCAACCCGAATGATGACCAAGCCTATAATAATCGGGCTAGTGCGAAGTCGGAGGTCGGAGATAAAAAAGGAGCGATTAACGATTGGAATCGCGCCATCAACATCAATCCCAACTTTGCTTTTGCATATCATAATCGAGCCATTATGGAAGCGCGGCTAGGGAATTTACAAAAAGCCCAAAATGACTGGAACCGCGCTCTTCAAATCAATCCTCAGTTAGCGCCAGCCTACAGAAACCGTGGCAATATCAAGTCTTTATTTGGGGATGCCAGAGGAGCTATCCAAGATTACAATCGGGCTATTTTTCTCAACCCTAATGATGCTCAAGCTTTCTACAACCGTGCTCATACCAAATCTGGGTTGGGTAATAAAAAGGAGGCGGTTGAGGACTATAACCGCGCGATCAATCTCTATCCCAATGATTTTCAATCGTATTACAATCGGGGCATCACCAAATTTGAGTTAGGAAATCGTCAGGCTGCCATAGAAGATTACACTCGGGCCATTGCTATTAATCCAGGCTTTTCCTATGCCTACCATAACCGTGGGACTGTCAAATCTGCTTTAGGCGACAAGGCTGGGGCGCTCCTCGACTGGAGAAAAGCTGCCGAAATATTTAATCAACAAGGACAAGTGGCTAATTATCGCAAGTCGATGTCAGCGATCGAACGCCTGGGTTCTTAATTAAAAGATTTTTTTGACTGCTACCTCAACCGGTCAAAAGCCCTCCAAGTAGAACAGGTAGCTATTGTCACCACCATTAAATTTGTTACAATCAGGATGTAGTAGTTCATAAATTCATCCCAAGAACAATGGCTAGAATGCTTAAGCGCTGGGAGTCGCCGCGCAAAGAAGGTCGCAACGATAAAGGCAAAGGCGGCTCCGCTCGTCAACGACAGGTTAAAAAACAAATGAAAATGCTCAGAAAACGTCTCAAAGACCAAGGCCAATCCAGTAATCAGGGCAGCAGCCCCCAGGGAGAGTTCTACACTCTCCCTCTTTTTTTGGGCAATTTGCTGTAGATTAAGAATCATGCGCTCGCATTCCCCACTAAAAATCATGGCTCAATGGGATTTACGCAGCCTCTGGCAAACCTTGGTCTATTTTGAGGCTGTGCCGCTGCTCAAACAACTTCACCAGCTGCAAGGACGAGTAATAGCCCCTAACCATAATTTTATGAATCAAGCAATTTTGGTAATTGGCGGGGTCGATCATCTCAGTCAACGAGTTGTGAAACAGCTGTGGCAAAAAAGCTATCATCCCTGCCTATTGGTACCTGCCGCGGAGCTGTCGATCGCTCACCAACTTTTCCCTCAAGGCGTAGAAATTGTCGGCGGTGCCCTGAGCAGCATCCCCACAGCTGTCTGGCAGCAAGTGAGAGCGGTCATCTATTGCCCCGCAAGTGTTAACCAGCCAGAACTGGATGCCTTAGTCCAACTTACCAATCAGTATTTGCCCACCAGCAGCGATTTAGAACTTTTTGACTTCACCACAGCACAGATGCCAGTCGCCCAAACTTGGGGGGCGGTGGATGATGTGGTGATGGGTGGGGTCAGTGCTAGTGGTCTGCAAATCTCGACTAACTGTGCGCTGTTTACCGGTAATATCTCTACTGAAAACTCTGGCGGCTTTGCCTCGATTCGAACTCGCAACTTTGAGCCAGCTCTAGATTTGAGTAACTATCAAGGGATTGCTTTACGGGTACGCGGTGATGGTAAACGCTACAAACTATTTTTACGCCCCAGCGAGCAGTGGGATGGTTTGGGCTATGCCTATTCCTTTGATACCAACAGTAGTATGGGCAACATTAGTAATCTGCGGATTCCCTTTAGTAATTTAGTGCCTGTGATGCGAGCTAAGACGGTGCCCGACGCTCCTCCGATCGATCCCAGTAAAATTTCGGCTCTCCAAATCATGCTCAGCAAGTTTGAGTACGATGGCAACCTCAATCCCAATTTTCGAGCCGGTGATTTTGCTTTAGAGTTATTCTCGATCGGAGCTTATGGCGATCGAATTCTACCCCAACTGATTGTGGTAGCCCCCTTAACTACTACTAATGGCAACGTCACTCAGCCTCTGGCTGGTAGCTTTAAGCCCTATACCACTTTGCAAATGGGTGTAGTAGTAGATCGTCCTGGCGGTCAGAATTTAGAGTTTGACTTAAAAGAATTATCCAATGGCTCAGTGAGCAGTGAAGACCTGGCCGAACTCTGCGTGCAGTTACTCAATATTCCCACCGCCTGCAATCAAACTATTAATGTTCAAGAAATTGGCCAAAGAGGGGTCAATACTTGGTCGAACCTGGTAGCAAAAGCCGTCCAATCCTAAAAGACTATGGCCAAACAGGTTTTGGAACAATCTATCCAAATTAACGCCAGCGCCGTGATAGTCGATAGGTGTATCACAGCACTGGATTTACAGCGACGGTGGCGGAGTGGTAGCTGTGAAGCAATTGGCGAATGGAGCGTGGCTGTTGGTAGCTACAGCCGTTTAATAGTAAAAATGCCTTTGTTTCAATTCAGTTTAAGCAGAATTGTGGTGATCAGAGAACCGGGACTAGTGGTCTGGGGATTTGATGGATTGCTGACTGGCAGAGATCGGTGGGAATGTCGTCCCAATGAGCCAGGTACGCTAGTCGTGAATCGCTGGGAAATACAAACTAGTAATGCGATTGGCTGGGGCTGGCAGCGCTTCAACCGCCAATGGACAAATGATGAGATGGCGGCGCAGTTAATGCGCTTGAAATATGTGGCGGAAGAGCTGCACTATTTGTCGGGGTTCCAATAAACATTAGAGATAGTCAACTGACCTTATTTGTAAAAGTGATATAATTAAGGTTAGTCGATTAATCTTAGTGTGATATGTTTCAAATATCTGAAAAAGAAATTAAAGCCAGATTACAGTTTGATAATCCGTGGTGGGAAGACAGCCAAATTGACCCCCGTTTTGATCAAATGCGCCATCGTCATTACTTTGAGAGCTTCTTTGAATTGGTGAGCGATCGATCGATTAACCGCGCTATTGTCCTGATGGGACCAAGAAGAGTCGGTAAAACAGTAATGATCTACCATGCTGTGAAAAAGTTGATTAGTCAAGGGATCGCACCGCACCACATTTTGTATTTATCTCTAGAGACTCCGCTCTACACTGATTTACGTCTTGATCAGTTACTCACATTTTTTAGTGAATTACACGAACACAATCGTCAAAGTAATCTCATAGTTTTTTTCGACGAGGTACAATATCTCAAAAATTGGGAAGTACACTTGAAATCCTTAGTAGATTCCTATCCCCAGTATCGATTTGTAGTAACAGGTTCGGCGGCGGCGGCGCTACGACTCAAGAGTCAGGAATCAGGCGCTGGCAGATTTTCTGATTTTTTACTGCCGCCATTGACCTTTGCTGAATATTTGAGCTTTATTGATCGAGAAGACGAACTGATCATTCAGCACAACGATCAATACGTTGCGACTAATATTACAGAATTAAATCAAGAATTCATCAACTATCTCAATTTTGGAGGGTATCCCGAAGCAGTATTATCGCCGACTGTTCAAGGCAGCAGTTCCAGGTTTATTAAAAGTGACATCATCGACAAAGTACTACTACGCGATCTGCCCAGTTTATATGGAATTAGTGACATTCAAGAACTCAATCGCTTGTTTACAACCTTGGCGTACAACACCGGTAATGAGGTCAGTTTAGATAATTTATCTAAATCTTCTGGGGTAGGGAAGACCACTTTAAAGCGATATATCGAGTATTTAGAAGCAGCTTTTTTGGTGCGCCGCATTTATCGCATCGATGATTCCGCTAAACGGTTCCAACGTGCTACTTCCTTTAAGGTATATTTGACCAACCCTTCGATGAGAGCCGCTCTTTTTGGCTATGTGGACGAAAATAGCGCGGCAACTGGGGCCTTGACTGAAACGGCAATTTTTAGTCAGTGGTTCCATAGCGCCGATATTAGTCAACTACATTATGCCCGCTGGAAAAGTGGCGAGGTAGACTTAATAGCTTTGGATAAGCTCGGTCAAAAACCTTGGTGGTGTGTAGAAATTAAATGGTCTGATCGAGTCGTTCAAGATCATCAAGAAATTGCCGGACTAATTAAGTTTGCTAAAGACCATCACTTTTCCGAACCCCAGTTGGTTACAACCAAAACCATCACTCATCAATTTCCAGTCCAGGGAATTGAAATTAGGTTTAAGCCCAGTGCGGAGCAAGTCTATACTTTAGGGAAAAATATTGTGCTTGGTTTACAGAAAAATCATCAAAAATTAACCGGATCTCATCAAGGGATGAATTTGATCAGGAATGATTTTTAAAAAATCTGGCCAGAATATATAATACGGTGATGCAAATGGCATAATTAAACTAGTTTTTAATATCCACCGTCTGCTGATGCTAGAATTGTTTGCCTCTGGTTTAGCTAATAGTTGGCTAAATAACACTCAAATTTTGTCGGCACCCTATGACCCTGTGCCGTTAGTTAGCACCTGGCAAGGTTTACCCTTACTGAGCCCACCGCAAGCCATCGAACCGCCAGTTAAAAAGTCAATCGAACAATATCTTCAAACCCTCCAAACCATGGGCTTAGATCCCCAAAAACAGGGAATCTGGCTACAAACAGACAGTGTGGGTCTGGTTAATTATCAGGCCCAAATGCCTCTACCAGCAGCTTCTTTGACCAAATCGGCTACTACCCTCGCCGCTCTCAAAACTTGGGGCATCAATAAGCGTTTTGACACCAACATTGGTATTACTGGCCAAGTGCAACAGGGGATCTTAGATGGCGATCTAGTAATTCAGGGTGCTGGCGACCCACTGTTTGTCTCCGAAGACGCACGGGCTTTAGGTGTCGCCCTCCATCAAATGGGTATTCAGCAGGTCAATGGCAACTTGGTAATAGTTGGCAACTTTGTTATGAACTACCAAAGAGATTCTAAAAAATCTGGAGAGCTGCTCAAGCAATTTCTGGTCGGCACCTCGACACCCCAGAAAAAAGCAAGAAGACAGCTGGAAAAAATGGCGGCTGTTCCAGAGAAATTCCCGGTCAAAATCACTGGCCAAGTTGTAGTCACCGATCTGCTACCACCCCAGGCCGGAGCTATTATTCGCCACCAGTCTTTGCCCCTCTTAGATATCTTGAGGGAAATGAATATTTACAGTAACAATGATATCGCTCAAATGTTAGCGGATGGAGTCGGTGGACATAATGTAATTATGCAAATTGCGACTACCAACGCGGGCTTTACTGCCACCGAAATCCAGTTGATTAATGGTTCTGGCCTGGGAATGGAAAATCAGATTGCTCCTTATGCCGCCAGTCAAATTTTTCGGGCGATTCACGGCTTAGTCCAACCCCAAGGATTAACCGTTGCTGATTTATTTCCATCCTCTGGCCTAGATGCGAAAGGAAGTATGATCGATCGACATCTACCGATAGGAACCACCGTTAAAACTGGCACCTTAAATGAAGTTAGTGCTCTCACCGGAGCATTACCAACTCGCGATCGAGGGTTAGTGTGGTTTACAATTATTAATCGAGGCGCAAAAATTGTCGAGCTGCGCCAGCAACAAGACAAATTGCTTCAAACCCTCTTGAGCTATTGGGGCAAACCCGCTACGGTGCCAGGAGGGATTCAACGACAGAACACCATCCCAGCCTATTTAGGAGATCCGCAACGCAATGAGATTTTGGTGAAGTTGCCATCGATCGGTAACTTTTTGCCCGACCGCAAAAATCAGCTCAGGGTATCTAAACCATGACTTCGGGAAATATAGCGGAAAATGTTGATGAACTTAACCAGCGCGCACTAAGCACCCTGTCACGATCCATTACAGTTTCTCAGGGACGGTTCGCCTTAATATTAGTTCGCTGTAACTACACTACACTACAACATCGTTTAGCTCATAGCTTAAAAGCTATATGCCCAATTCAAATTCAACAATTCAGCCTGTCGCCTCATCCAGAGAATTTGTGGCAACCGATTCTGAATGCTACTACTCACCAGCGGCAAACGGCTTTAATGGTGTTTGGCATCGCCGATGTCTATAACCTCCCAACGCTGCTACGTAACTTAGAAATAGAAAGAGTTAGCCTGAGCAGCCATTGTCAGCTACCGATCGTGCTGTGGCTTAATGAAGAAACACTGAGTTATCTCGTCAAACTAGCTCCATATTTTTATGCCAGTACGGTTACAGCCATTACATTACTGCCTAGTCTTACTGAGCTAAATATCTTATGGCGGGAGAGTTCTGACCAGTTATTTGGGAAAATATTGACAGCGGGGCTAGATCATTTTCACCCCAACGAACAATTGGGTTATGGATTGCCAACCAAATTCCGTCAAGAATTAAAAGCAGCCACTAAAGACTTAAAAAGCAAAGAAGCGGTACCATTGGCGCTCACAGCTACTTGGCACCTAATTTTGGGTCGTGATGATCATGCTCAAGGCAAGCTGGGTGAAGCTCTAGTGCATTATCAAAAAAGCTTACAGATTTGGGAGCAGCTGCAAAACCAAGCTGTCACTGGCGAAATGGTGGCATTTACTCACAATGCGCTCCAAACCCGTTGGGCAATACTTAAGTTACACATGGGTTGGTGTTATCAACAGCAAGCGGTAGGTGCTGCGACCCATGGGCAATTGGCTAGAGATGCATTTTTGTCCGTTGTCAGAGTTTTTGAGCAGCAGCAGCGGTGGGACGCGGTGCGACAAGTACTCACCCTAGGCGGCGACACCCTCCGCGCCATGGGCAATTGGCTAGAGTTGGAAAATATTGCTAACAGTGTTTTGGCCGAAAAAGCACTTCAGCGTCAACCGCTGAATATAGCTCAAGCACATGGCTTTTTAGCAGAAGTAGCTCTACATCATAGTGATTTTAAACGTGCTGCTGACCAGGCTCACTATGCTTTGAGCCTGACCCAACAATATCAATTAGATAATCAGCTCAGCAATGTCAATCTAGCACGGTATTTACTACTAGTCGCCAAGATTGAAGCCCGCTCTGGAGAATTTTTGATTGCCTTAAATCATTTGGAAAGAGCACAGGTAGAAGTGCCCAATGATTCTCAACTTTACCTGAATATCATTCAGGAACTACGCTTACTCTACTACCACCAAGGTCAGTTTTGGGAATCTTTTCAAGCGAAGCAACAGTATCAGTTTTTTCGGTATCAGCAAGGTTTAACGGCTTTTGTGGGGACAGCTACTTCCCTCGATCAACCTTTGGCCATCGGACGAGAGCAAGATGTGCAGGAGCTAGTTGATCGACTGAGTAATGAAAACCGAAAACTAGTCGTCTTACATGGCGAAAGTGGGATGGGAAAAAGTTCGCTGTTACATGGTGGTGTAATACCGGCCTTGCATGGTCAAATAGTGGCTGATCGACAGGTCGTAGTTGCCACGCTGAAAACCTATCAAGATTGGACAACACAACTGTTCGAAAGTTTATCTGATGCGGTAGGGCATTCCGCTAGGCCGGGCGCTGCAACCCTGGGGCAAATTCAACAGCAACTCCATATCAATATCAATAATCAGTTGCTGACAGTGTTGGTTTTTGACCAATTCGAGGAATTTTTTGTGGTTTCGTCACCAGCCACCCAGCGCCAAGAATTCTATCAGTTTTTTCAGGCTTGTCTGGTTCTGCCGCACGTCAAAATTCTATTGGCAATCCGCCAAGCTAGTTTGCATCATTTACTGGAGCTAGAGCGTTGTATTGATTTAAGTTTGATTGGTGAAAGTTTCCTCGATCGACAGATTCGCTATCAGCTCCGCAACTTTAGCATTAGTCAAGCCCAGACAGTGATTAGTAGCTTAACGAATAATTGCCACTACTATATTGAGCCAGCACTAGTCGATCAGCTAGTTAGCGATCTGGCAGATGAATATGCTGAAATACCGCCAGCCCAGATCCAGGTAATTGGGGCACAACTCCAGGCCGAAAATGTTAAAACTTTGGGTCAATATTTTCAGCTTAGCCAAAAACCCCAGCAATATTTAATTGAACGGGCTTTAGAAGAAGCTCAGCGCGACTGCGGCCAGGAAAATTTAGAAGCGGTGATAACTGTACTTTTTTTGTTGACTGATAGCCGAGGAAATAGACCACAACGCACCTTTTCCCAGCTGTTGCCAGCAACTGCTGGGGGTAAGCATAGCGGAAAACTGCGCCGGAACAGTAACATCCCGCCATTATCCTCTCCACATAACTACTATGCTCAACTTTTACTATTACTAAATATTTTGGTGGGATCAGGTTTGATTGCTGGTACGAAGTCTGAACCAGAACATCTCTATCAATTAGTCCATGATGATCTGGTGGAAACTATCCGATCGACATATCAAGCTCAGCAGCAAGATCCTGCTTCCGGTAGAAAGTCTAGGGTTAGATCGCCAAATAAGTCAATGAGTAGGAAGTCTCAAGTTTACAGCCAAAGAGCTTGGTTGCAATGGTTGCAGCCAATCGGGATTGTCATGCCGCAATTAGTTGAGAAAATTCTCCAACATCCAGTTTGGGAAAATATGAGCACCTCAGCTATTTTGATGATCGATCAAACGAGCATGAGTATAACTAAGGTAGTAAAGTTGCTGATGGCTCGCTTGATTAGAAATGGTTGTAAAAAATGAAACATGATACACTTTAGATATCCAAGCTGAGCATGGAAAACTTAAATCATGAAGTCACAAATTGGTCAGTGGGGGAACTCTCTCGCTCTCCGGATACCTAAATATGCAGTTGAAGCACTTGATCTAAAGCCTAATGATGTGATCGAATGCACTGTTGAAGCCGGTAAGTTGGTTATACAGCGTATCCAAGTATTGCCAGAATTGACGTTAGATGAATTGCTGGCGGGCATTACTGAAGAACCTGAAGGTGAAGTGGAATGGGGTAAACCAATGGGGCGAGAGGTTTGGTAGTATATATTCCAAAGCGCGGGGATTTTATTTGGATCGATTTTGACCCGCAAGCTGGTCACGAGCAGATAGGTCATCGACCAGCTTTGGTGATTAGCCACGATAATTTTAATGAGCAAATGGGCTTTGCTTATGTTTGTCCCATTAGTAATACTCAGCGAAAAAATCCCTTTTATATAGTTATACCGGAGGGTGAGGCGGTGACTGGTGTGATTATGACGGAGCAGATGCGATCGCTAGATTTTAGAGCTAGGAAGGCCACTTATAAAGGTGCTTGCCCAGAGCTGTTGCTGCAAGATTGTTTGAGACGAATCAAGCCAATCATTTTTTGAAATCATCAAGTTAAATGGTAGCTCTGCGTTCGATCGCTAGGGTGATTTTGGGAAGTAACCGATCGAGTTTCAATTCAGCAACGCCCAATTTTCTCGCTGCCCAGGTGTTCGAGCGCCTTACTAAATCTTTCCGCAACTTGCTTATCCTCAGCAACTCTAAAATTACAATACCCAACATAAGCCTGCTCAGAATAAAGCCCCCGGCAGCTTGCACCAACGTGGTGTACACCCCATTTTGAATCGTAGTTTTATCCTTCTCAATTACCAAAATATCTTTTTCTAGCTTTAATTTTTCATCAACAGCTGTCACCCGAGTAATTTTTTGCTCAAGTTTGTTGATTTTTTGCCCAAATGCATTGACATTAAACTGCTGAAACCACCAAAGGCCAATAAAAATACCTGCGACTCCCAAAGAAATCCAGATCAGCTGCGGAGTCTGCCTCAAAAATTTGTTGGCATCCGACCAGACTTTGAGAGAGGGCTTTTTCATGAAAGCTATTTTGGAGAGCAATTCAGAATAATACCAGAGATAACTATACTGTTGAATGTAATCCTTAAATTGATAACAAAAAGGCTCCCGAAGAACTTTAATTACCCTCTAGAAACCCCTCTGTATTTTGATTTCAGTCAAATCGGGATGAAAGGATTCGAACCTTCGACTTCTGCTTCCCGAAAGCAGCGCGCT
Source organism: Synechococcales cyanobacterium (assembly GCA_043755575.1). GTDB lineage: Bacteria > Cyanobacteriota > Cyanobacteriia > Cyanobacteriales > Chamaesiphonaceae > JAAFHZ01. Next base: position 9,616 of record JAYUSR010000163.1, on the reverse strand, counting down.
ACCAAGCTGCGCTACATCCCGTTAGCCTGTTAGTATACATCAAAACCAAAAAGAGCAAAACCCTGATATTTAATAATCTGAAAAAATGAAGCGTTAGCGAGGTCTCTTCTCTCCACAACATCCTAGTTCGATCGATGCTTGTTAAACTGTTATTAGTACTGAAATTCTCTCTAGCTGAAATTCTCAGATCAAGAATCAAGCCATGTTTGAAGTACTGCTTCACCATTTTGATATCAAGTGTAGATGGACAGACGAACGCTATTATCAGCAGCAGTCCTTTTTGGAGGTTCTGCCAGTGGACTTTATCTTTTATCCAGGAAATCATCACCCATGACAACTTCGCCCAACGAATTTGAAATTAACAAAACCGAAAGCGAGTGGCGCGAGCTATTGACCCCCGAGCAATTTAATGTTTTGCGCAAGCATGGCACCGAAAGAGCTGGTACTAGTACCCTCGATAAGCAATATGGTAAAGGCACCTTCGCTTGTGCTGGTTGCGACTTACCCCTATTTGTTTCGGATACCAAGTTTAATAGTGGTACTGGCTGGCCTAGTTTTTATGATCCAATTCCCAATGCGATCGCTATTTCTGTCGATCGAACATTGTTAATGAAGCGGACAGAAGTACATTGTCGCCGCTGTGGCGGACATTTAGGACATGTTTTTGAAGATGGACCCAAACCAACGGGGTTGCGTTACTGCATGAATGGCATATCAATGAAATTTATCCCTGCTTAATCAATCAAAGTTCCAAGACTGTGGTTGATTCACCAGTGGTATTTTCTGGAGAATAGGCAAGCTGCGAACAATTGTTAACGTATTTTTCGCATCCGATTCCGAAAACAGTAAAATTTGTAAACTTGGCTGCTATTCACCACCTTTAAAATTTTCAACTTTAATTTAAAATGCCTAACACTCCTCTTTCTCTCACCCAACGCCCCCGCCGCTTGCGGCGCAATGCTAGCGTCCGTAGCATGGTACAGGAAAATACCTTGACCGTAGATGATTTAATCTATCCGCTATTTGTGATGGAAGGTGAAAACACTAAGGTCGAAATCGAGTCAATGCCGGGATGTTACCGTTACACTCTAGATTTACTACTCGTGGAAATTGCCGAAGCCTATGCTTTGGGTATTAAAGCGATCGCTCTCTTCCCCGTCGTACCAGAAGTGAAAAAAGACGATCGCGGCACCGAAAGCTATAATCCGCAGGGGTTAGCCCAAATCACCGTGGCCGCCATCCGCAAAAGCACGCCCGAAATCATGATCATCACTGATGTGGCACTAGATCCCTTCACTACCCATGGTCACGATGGTGTATTGGATGATCAGGGAGTAATTTTAAACGATGAAACTGTAGAAATCTTAGCGAAGATGGCAGTCAGTCAAGCTGCGGTTGGTAGTGATATGGTGGCTCCTTCCGATATGATGGATGGCCGGGTGGGCGGAATTCGTCAGGCTCTAGATGCCAATGGCTATGAACATGTCGGAATCTTGGCTTACTCCGCTAAATATGCCTCTGCTTACTACGGACCTTTCCGCGATGCTCTAGGTTCTGCTCCCAAGTTTGGTGATAAGAAAACTTACCAAATGAATCCGGCCAATAGCCGGGAAGCCATCCGGGAAATTGAATTGGATATTGCTGAAGGTGCTGATATGGTAATGGTCAAACCCGCTTTGGCCTATCTAGATATTATTCACCAAGTTAAAGCACACTGTAATGTCCCAGTGGCCGCTTATAACGTCAGTGGAGAATATGCCATGATTCGGGCAGCTGGCAAGATGGGCTGGATTGATGAAAAGAAAATTATCATGGAAACGCTGCTAAGCATGAAGCGGGCTGGTGCTGATTTGATTTTGACTTACTTTGCTAAAGAGGTAGCTTTGATCTTGAAATAGGTAACTAGGCGCAATTAAACCCCATCATCTTTTAGTATCTTATGCCGCCTCCATCATTAAAACTGTTGCTCATGTCCACTTCGGTGGGACCACTAGGTTCAGGTTTGGGGGGTGGGGTGGAATTAACTTTGCATAACCTGGCGATCGAGATGCGCCGTCGCGGGCATCAAATTCAAATTGTGGCTCCCGCCGGTTCGGTACTGGCTGATTTCCCGATTGCCCAAATTCCTGGTGCTCTGCAAACCACTGCCCAAAGCCAAGCAATCACTGCTCCGATCGAGATGCCCGCTGATGCCGTACTAGCAAATATGTGGGACTATGCACGGCAGGTACAACAAGACTACGATTTGATTTTTAATATTGCCTATGATTGGCTGCCTTTTTATCTGACCCCCTGGTTTCAGAAGCCAATCGCTCACTTTATTAGCATGGGTTCTTTAATCACCGCCTTAGACTTGGTGATGGAAAAAGTAGCTATGAATTTTCCTGGATCGATCGGAGTCTGTAGCAAAACTCAAGCCGCCACTTTTAATTTTGGCGATCGCTGTCGAATTCTCGGAGGTGCCGGACTAGATCTCAGTCTCTATCAATATCAGCCACAACCAGAATCCTGTTTGGCTTTCTTGGGACGCATTGCTCCTGAAAAAGGACTAGAAGATGCCGTCGCTGCTGCTCAGGCGACCGGGCTAAAACTTAAAATCATGGGCAAGATCCAAGACGTTGATTACTGGCAAAAGATTCAAGCTAATTATCCCCACGCTAACCTAGAATATTTGGGATTTTTAGATACGGCTAGGATGCAAGCTGAGGTTGGTAAATGTCAGGCGTTAATTATGACTCCGCGCTGGATTGAAGCTTTTGGTAATGTGGCGATCGAAGCTTTAGCCTGTGGCGTACCAGTGATTACTTATGCTCGCGGTGGACCCACCGAAATTGTCCGCGATGGTGAAACCGGTTTTTTGGTAGAGCCAGACAGTATTGATGGATTAATTACAGCGATAAAGAGATTAAGGGAAATTGACAGGTTAGCTTGCCGCCGACAAGCCGAACAAGAATATTCGGCGCAAGCTTGGGGCAACCAACTAGAAGAATGGTTCACCACCGTGCACCGATTGGCAAGCAGCTAGTATTATCAGCTTACAATTCGGTCTTATCAATTAGTTCCACCAATTTATTCTGTAAATTCTCTTTGGCCACTTTACTCCGCTGGTCGCGCCTGGCCTGAGAATCCCTTTGCTCTTGCAACTGTTTTATTAGTGAAGATTGGGTCATCACTAGGCTAATTTGCTGCGCAACTTGAGATAGCAGATCAATCTCAACTTTTTCCCACTCCCGAGCCGCACGACTCATGTGACCAATTAACAAACCATGCAGACTGTTTTCGATAATTACTGGTGCTACGATATTGGCGCGAATCTCCAACCTTTCCATCATTTTCAGATGACACTCCGTCAAATCAGCAGTGTAAGCATCGCTGATCGCGGAGACCCTTCCGGCCTCATAGCCATTCCTGCGATCGTTTTCTAAGCAGGTATCCATAATCTCTTCGCCACTAATGGCTTTGATGGTTGGATCGACTGATTCAACCACGATCTCGCCGACAGATTCAGCATCCATCTGAAAAAAAAGTACTCGGTCAAGATGTAAGACCTCGCGGATTTCATCCATTAACTTCAGCATAAAATCATGGGGACTGGGGGACTGAGGCAGCTGAGTGCTGATCTGAGACAGGATTTGCAAATGTAAAGCAGTCTCCTGTAAGACAGTTTTGTCACCAACTTGCGTCTGACTTGAAAACTGTTCGGCTAAGACATTCTTCTCGCTAACTTCCACCTGATTTAAAACTAGCCCTAAAAAATTAGCAATGTCCGCACAAATGTCAATCTCCCACTTTTGCCAGTGACGCGTCGTAGAACACTGTTGAATAAATAGTAAACCTACCAACTGGTCGCCAACCATAATGGGGGCTGCAATATTAGACTTGATTTGAGCTTGCTGATAAAGTGCCAGTTGCTCTTTCTGAAAACCACTGGTGTTGAAATCATGAACTACTAGGATCAAACCATCTCGATATCGATCGACCTCCACCATAGATTTAGTAAAGAAAATTTCAGTCACTTGTTCAGCAACTAGCGGTGAAAAATTTGGAGAAGTTTCTTGTACTAAGATCTTTCCACTCAAATTAATAGCCAATTTATAGACAAATACTCGATCAGCTCCTAAGATTTTCTTGACCGCTTGCACCGCTTGTCTATAAATCAGTTGGGGATCGTTACTGCGCTGTGATAGCGCCAACAAATCTCTAAATAAAGAGGATTGAGCATCGACAGCTTGCTGTTGTATCAAAGACTTCCTAAAATTATCAATCAGCTGGTGAGAGCTTTTAGTCAAGCGCTCTACCTCTTGTGCATGAACAGGTAAAGTAGTATCCGAAGCCATAAACTGCCTAAAACTACCGCCGTTGGCCTGGGTGATTTCTTGATCAAGATGATGTAAATCTGTCGATAACCGTCGCACCATCAAAATTGCTAACGCACAGCTCACCGTTCCGATCGCTAAAAACATCACGGTAAACAATATCGTCTGGTTGCTGTTATCCTTTGATATTGTTTGGCTGTTGACCAAAGGTTTGTGCCCCCGAGCACCCTGATCATTTGCGACCGTAACACCTAACATTAATAATGCAATTACCCAGGTTAGAATGATCCAAAAAATTTGTTGATTCAAACTATTAGATTTGGATAACTTTAATTTACGAGGGTTAGAAACATTATTATTCATAGCAAGATTTTATATTTTCGGTGCATTGTAATCGATTATCGATTAGTATTTAAATCACATTAGCGAAAGAAGTAAGATCATTAACCTGCCAGTTCGCAATAGTGGCATTTCGGAAATTAGCCTGGTGAAAATTACTACCTAGAGCTTGTAGGTTAACTAGCTTAGCACCGGTAAAGTTAGCGCTGTTACAATTAGCTTCACTCAAGTTTGCATTACACAAATCAGTACCAATTAGCTGGGTGCGAGTTAAGTTTGCACCCGACAGATGAGCATTAGTTAAATCTGCTCTACTAAGCAAGGTTGCTGTCAAGTTAGCGGCGCGTAATTCAACCCCTAACATAAAAGCATCCTCCAAATTAGCCCGACTGAGATTAACCCCTGCCAGATTAGCCAGAGTGAGGTCGGCTCTGGCCAAATTTGCTCCAATAAGGTTCGCTGTTGTCAAATTAACCCCACTGAGGTTAGCCTCACTCAAGTTAGCACCGCGCAGATCAACAGCTCGCAGATCAGCTCCTTCCAAATTTGTACCACTCAGATTAGCAGCTCGCAAATCAGCTCCGTTCAAAATCACCGCAGTCATCTCACAGTGGCTCAAATCGACTTTACGAAACCAAAAAGCCTGTAGATTGGACATCATTAAAACAGAACCGCTCAAGTCTGGATTAATCAGTGAGTTTATATTCCGCCAATTATTCCAAGCATCTGCGCCTTTCTTGAATTGAGCCAGATGCTCCGGATTAGCCATTTCAATTCAACCCTCAATCACCAGAATTCTTTAAACATCATTTGAATATCCACTGATTCTATCTGTTTTTTACTTTCTGCAATTCCTATTGCTATCACAATCAGCAGAATTGCCCAAAATGAAGTCGGACAATTCTATCATTATTAATAGCCCGAAATTTGAATTACTGACCATCAATTTAAAATTAAATGATACTAACCCAAAATCGTAGTTCAGTAATCAGGAATATGCAATAATTTGTTGGCCTATTCATAGATTGTGTAGAACTTCGATTACCTGCGATATGTCAAGCTGCATGCGAGACAAGGAGAAACATCATGGTTAAGATCGGCATTTTAGGATTAGGAACAGTAGGTACTGGCACTGTCCAGATTTTGAACGACCCTAATGGTCGGCATCATCTCCTACAAGAGATTGAAATTGCTAAAGTAGGTGTAAGTAGTGTTGAAAAGTTCCGTCCGGTTAGTTTTGCCTCAGGTGTTTTAACCGCCGACCTAGATTCGATCGTCATTGACCCCGAAATTTCGATCATCGTAGAAGTGATTGGAGGCTTAGAACCAGCCCGCAGCTTAATACTGAAAGCGATTGCTCATGGCAAGCATGTCGTCACTGCTAATAAAGCCGTAATTTCCCGGTTTGGGGATGAAATTTTCACAGCGGCCAATAAAGCTGGGGTCTATGTTTTACTGGAAGCGGCAGTGGGTGGTGGTATTCCGATCATTCAGCCTCTTAAGCAGTCTTTGGGAGTTAATCGCATCAGTAAAGTCACTGGTATTATCAACGGCACCACTAACTACATTTTGACCAGAATGACTATGGAGGGCGGTGAGTTTGGAGACATCCTAGCTGATGCCCAACAACTGGGCTATGCCGAGGCCGACCCCACAGCGGATGTTGACGGTTTGGACGCTGGTGATAAAGTCGCCATCTTAGCAGCCTTGGCCTTTGGTGATCGGATTAAACGTGAGGATGTTTACTGTGAAGGTATCCGCAAAGTCGGAGCGACTGATATTTCTTATGCCGATCGACTGGGTTATGTGATTAAACTGTTGGCAATCGCTGAAAAATCTGCTGATAACTTAGTCTCAGTGCGTGTTCACCCCACTTTGCTAGTTAAGTCTCATCCGTTAGCTAGTGTTAATGGGGTCTATAACGCCATTTTGGTGGAAGGTGAACCCCTCGGTCAGGTGATGCTTTTTGGTCCGGGCGCTGGGGCAGGCGCGACCGCTTCCGCCGTAGTATCAGACCTAGTGACAATAGTGGCGGCTCGCCAATGTCAAAATGCCGCCGTTAATCCGCTCTTGAGCTGTCCGCATCAGCACTATGCGCAAATGGCTTCCTTGGAAAATCTGGTTGGTCGTTTCTACGTGCGCTTTCAAACTCAAGATCTACCTGGCACTATCGGCTATATCGGCACTGCTTTTGGTAATCACCAAGTTAGCATTGAATCAATCGTCCAAACTTCGGTGAGCGCCACTGGAGCCGAGATAGTGGTGGTCACAGGCGAAGTGGCTGAATCTAATTTTAGGCAAGCATTGCAGTCGATCGAGCAACTACCAGCAATTCAGAGTATTCCGACTATTTTAAATGTGGTGCAATAACACAAAGAACCTAGCACAGTCATTACTAATTAGGTGTTATATCCGAACTCGTATCCAAAAAATCCTGTGTTAGAATTTACACATCAGGCTAGCAGCAGGTGATGGAGACAAACCATGTTTGAACGCTTTACAGAGAAAGCCATTAAGGTCATCATGCTGGCCCAGGAAGAGGCACGTCGCCTGGGACACAATTTCGTCGGCACTGAACAAATCCTCCTGGGTTTGATTGGTGAAGGCACCGGAGTCGCGGCCAAAGTCCTAAAATCGATGGGTGTTAATCTCAAAGATGCGCGTATCGAAGTTGAAAAAATTATCGGTCGGGGTTCTGGATTCGTGGCGGTGGAAATTCCTTTCACTCCCAGAGCCAAGCGTGTTTTAGAACTGTCCTTAGAAGAGGCCAGGCAGCTAGGCCACAACTATATTGGTACCGAACACCTGCTTCTAGGTCTGATCCGCGAAGGTGAAGGCGTAGCGGCCAGAGTGCTGGAAAACCTTGGTGTAGATCTTTCCAAGGTACGGACACAGGTAATTCGGATGCTGGGTGAAACGGCAGAAGCCGTAGCTCCTGGTGGCGGTTCTTCTGGTCGTGGTAATAAAACCCCTACTCTAGATGAGTTTGGTTCCAACCTTACTCAGATGGCGATGGATGGTAAGCTCGACCCGGTTGTTGGCCGTGCGAAAGAGATTGAGCGGGTCATTCAGATACTAGGTCGACGTACTAAAAACAACCCGGTGCTCATTGGTGAACCCGGTGTTGGTAAAACGGCAATTGCTGAAGGTTTGGCGCAGCGAATCATTGCTGCTGACGTTCCAGATATCTTAGAAGATAAGCGGGTAATGACCCTGGATATTGGTTTACTGGTGGCTGGTACCAAGTATCGAGGGGAATTTGAAGAGCGTCTGAAAAAGATCATGGACGAAATTCGTCAAGCGGGTAATGTGATCTTAGTCATTGACGAGGTTCACACCTTAATTGGTGCCGGAGCCGCCGAGGGAGCGATCGATGCCGCCAATATCCTCAAACCAGCTTTGGCTAGAGGTGAGTTGCAGTGTATCGGGGCTACCACCCTAGATGAGTATCGTAAACATATTGAACGCGATGCAGCTCTAGAGCGACGTTTCCAACCAGTGATGGTCGGCGAACCAAGCGTGGCTGAGACTATTGAGATTCTGCATGGTTTGCGCGAACGCTACGAGCAGCATCATAAGCTGCGGATTACGGATGACGCTCTCAAAGCTGCTGCCGAGTTAGCTGACCGGTATATTGCCGACAGGTTTTTACCGGATAAGGCGATCGATCTAATGGATGAAGCTGGTTCGCGGGTGAGATTACTCAATTCCCAATTGCCAGCTGCTGCCAAAGAGTTAGATAAAGAGCTACGTCAAGTCCTCAAAGACAAAGATGATGCTGTTAGGTCTCAAGACTTTGAAAAGGCTGGTCAGCTCAAAGACCGCGAGTTAGAGATCAAAGCTGAGATCAAGAACATCGCTCAGGCCAAGCGGGCTGAGTCAGCCGAAAACAAAGATGCTAAGACTCCGGACGTAACAGAAGAAGACATTGCCCATATTGTAGCTTCTTGGACTGGCGTACCAGTGAGTAAACTTACTGAGTCGGAATCGATCAAGCTGCTGCACATGGAGGAAACTCTACACCAGCGCCTGATTGGTCAAGATGAAGCGGTAAGAGCCGTGTCGCGTGCTATTCGCCGCGCTCGGGTTGGACTAAAGAATCCAAATCGTCCGATCGCCAGCTTTATCTTCTCTGGTCCTACGGGGGTTGGTAAAACTGAGTTAACCAAAGCGCTAGCGGCTTACTTCTTTGGTTCTGAGGAATCAATGATTCGGTTAGACATGTCGGAGTACATGGAACGGCACACCGTTTCTAAACTCATCGGCTCGCCACCGGGTTATGTGGGCTTTAACGAAGGCGGTCAACTAACTGAAGCGGTACGTCGTCGGCCTTACACCGTTGTACTCTTCGATGAAATCGAGAAAGCGCACCCTGACATCTTCAATATGTTGCTGCAAATCTTAGAAGATGGTCGTTTGACCGATTCTAAGGGCCGCACAGTGGACTTTAAGAACACCTTGTTGATTATGACTTCCAACATTGGCTCCAAGGTGATTGAGAAGGGTGGTGGCGGCCTAGGCTTTGAGTTTGAAGATAACAAAACCGAAGCTACCTACAACCGGATCAAGAGCTTGGTAAATGAAGAGCTGAAGAACTACTTCCGCCCTGAGTTCCTAAATCGTCTGGACGAGATAATTGTCTTCCAGCAGTTGACCAAGGATGAGGTGAAGAATATCGCCGACATTATGCTGGCCGACCTGTTTAAGCGTCTGACCGAAAAGGGGATTACTCTAGAAGTCACTGAGAAGTTTAAGGGTCGCCTGATTGAAGAAGGCTACAACCCGGCCTATGGTGCTCGTCCGCTGCGGCGCGCCATCATGCGTCTGCTAGAAGATGTATTAGCCGAGGAAATGCTCTCTGGTCGCTTGAATGAAGGTGATTCAGGCATCGTCGATTTAGATGATGACAACAAAGCCTTTGTCCGCGAGAATCCCAATCCCCCAGCAGTGCCTGAAGATCA
>JAYUSR010000162.1:0-4261 GCA_043755575.1 Synechococcales cyanobacterium | reverse complement strand
GAATAGCTTAATTGCCAGTTCATTTGCAACAAGGATGACTTATTGAGAATAATCAGCATTAAGATGTGCAGCACTAAGAAATAGATCGGTATTAATTTTCGTCATGGAATGTTTTAAAGCCTTGATCAGTAGTCCATTGCACTGCGCCATCCCGACCAGTGACAAAAACTTTAGTACCCATTGCTTCCAGTTTTTGGATAGTTTCCGCGTCGGGATTGGTGGTAGAAGCAATCGCTACTTGGGGTCGAATTATTTTCAAGAATTCATTGGTCAATTTGCTCCCTGGCCAGTAAATACTTTCGACTGGTTGCAGTTGGGGAGCTAATTCACGTTGTTGATCGATCGGAAGATTACCAATAATTAACCAATGCTGTTGAGCAATATCTAGGGCTAGTAAGGGCGGCTGGGCATTCCAGAGCTTGGCGACACAGTTGCCTAGTTCCATCCGCTCAGTATTCAAGACTAGCGAATTTTGGAAGCTGAGAGCAGGACTGGAGCTACTGGCTGGAGTATAGAATTTATTGATCGATACCGAGTTACTAATAGTTCGCCACCCCTGATTAGCCGGGCGATTTTGATAGAGACCGATCGCTTGGTGCAGTTCATTAATCGCTTCATGGGTCAAAAAGGGCAGCACCGTAAACCGAGCCGTCTCGCTATTGCCGCCATTAATGAGCGTAGTTTGATAATGGTTTTGGACAACTAATATTTGATCTTCCCCGCTGGCCAGCGCCGTAATTTTCAGCTCTTGATTTTTAGCTACCCACAGGGGCACCATAATAGCGATAATCGCCACCAGCAGCGCCAGGTACCAACGTTTTTGCCAAAAAGGTAACCGCCAAACTAAAATAATCAAACCATAGAGAAAAATTAGTTGCACCAGTGCAATATTGCCCACCGACATATTTGCCCCTGGCAAGGTAGCAATAACACGCACAATCCCGATGAGCAGTTGAGTGGGATAAAGCAACAACCAGGCGATCGCACTGCCTAAAGGTGGCAAAATAGCGCTAATAACCGCACTAATCATGCCACCAATACTAATAATTGCGACTAGTGGACTGCTAATAATGTTGGCTGGCAAGGCATACAGAGGTAAAACTTTGAAATTCCACAGCTGAATTGGCATTGTCCAAATGGTAGCTGCTAAAGGCACTGCTACTAATTCAGCGATTGCCGGAGGCAACCAGTCGAGTTTTTGCTGAATAGGGATAGCACTAACCACTAAACCCAGAGTAGCTAAGAAGCTCAGTTGAAAACCCACATCCCAGATCCAAATCGGGTTGAAGAGCAGCAGCAGTACCCCAGCTAGCAGCAAGGAATTTAAAGGCCGCAGCTGCTGACCAATTAATAAACTGAGTAATACAGCACCACCCATCACTGCCGCCCGCACGATCGAAGGCTGAAAACCAGTCAAGCCGACAAATAAGCCGATCGCTAATAATCCCAGGCCAAACTGCCATTGTTTTGATAAAAACCTTTGGGTAATATTAGTAACGGCACTGACAATCAGTGAAACCTGAAACCCGGAAGCAGCAAGGGCGTGAGCTAAGCCGACGCGCACAAACCAATCTTTGATGTCGAAAGGCAAATCGACCACATCACCACCGAGAGACATGGCACTGACCAAAGGGCCAGCGGGAATATCTAGCCATTTTATTTGCGCCTGCACAATCCGCTGCCGCAGGGTGCCAATGTCCCAGCGGCGAATCTGATTTTCATCGGGCAAAATCAGTTGGGCCACTCTCATCCCGGCCCAGCTGCCCGAGCGAGCCAAGTAATCGCTAAAATTCAAACCGCCGGGATTGAGAGAAGGCTTGGGTTTGTACAAAGTACCAGTGAGCAGCACTTCCACTCCGGGCTTTAGACCGGTGGTGCTGAGGAGGGGGGCGGTGACGTAAAGACGACCATTGACCTGTCTAATGCTGGCCGGACCAGGAGCATCACCTTGAATATCAGTCAGCTGGTTGACTTGTAGCCAAAACTGCGATCGATTGGTGCGGGTAACTTTTGGGTAGCTATCGACGACTCCTTTGACTGATGAAAACTGGGATTGGCCTTGGTCATTGATGCTATTAATAAACCGACTAATATCTTGGCTACTGGGCTGGGGCAGCCGCAACTGGCAGTAAACAGCAGCACTAATCAGCACCGCTACCGTCGCTATTGTCCAATTAAAAGGCAAATTGATCCGTTTGCTGCGATCGCCAAAGTAGAGAGCGATCGACAACAAAAAAGCCAGCCCCCCGACCCATAGTGGTTGGGGACTAACTAATAAGCCGACGATAAACGTGAGGCAGAGGAGTCCGATGCGCTGGGCACTGTCCATGCAGATTTGAATTTTTGCCAGAGATAGAATGCTTAAATAACTCTATCCCAACTGGGCATAAATACTAATAACTGAACGAATAGCCGAGACTAGATCGATAAGCCTAGTTTGAGGCCAGCGATCGCATGGACGATCATTACTATTAAAATAAAGCTGCCGAAGTAAGCATGGGCTTTGCGTAAAGCTGGATTGTTGCCGCCGAAACCAGTAAAAGAGATGGCTCCGTTCAGAAACAAGAGGCTCAGCATGGTCATGCCGGTGAGAAAGTGGGGACTTTCCATGATGGCGTGCTTTTGAATGACTAGGGATAGAATGCCGCCAGTGGCTCCGATCGCCATAAAAGTAGCCATGGCACTAATAATCTTGCTGTGGTCGGACTTGAGTTGGGCGGCGGCGGTGGGGTTAGTGGCGGTCATTAAGCGCCCTTTCCAACCAGAATAGATGCCGTAGCCGCCCATCCCGAACATCACAATGCTCATGAAGAAAGGATGTCCCCAATGGGTGATTGGTTCGGGGAGGTTTAAATCTCGAAAAATGCTGGCCAGTGGTTCCAGTGCTTGTGCTAGTTGTTCGCCCATCTTGTCATTGTCCAAAAATTATTGCAACTGTCAATTCTAGGTGATTTCCAAGGGATGGGTGGCGATCGATCGAGTTGGATTACTACAGCAATGAATGGTTAAGAATACTCAACAGCGGTTAGAGCTATCTCTATGACTTTTGGGTGGCTAAGTTATAATCGTGGTAGATTATCGATTGATCGCCTTATATGTCAGGTCAAGCTTAAGGTAACAATGCAATACCAAATTTTCGTTGAAAATAAGTCAAAAAGACGTTTTACAGCTTCAGTTATGGGGATGCCAGCTATTGCGGTGAATGGTAATACAGAAATAGAGGCGATCAACAATGCCAAGGCAGCACTACAGTCGCAGTTAGCTAAGGGGAAAGTAGTAATGATCGATATTGATGAACCTAAAGACCTCAATAGCGAATCTGCTTCTCCAATGAAACATGCTGGTATTTTGCAAGCTGATCCAACATTTGATGATTGGGTTGTTAAACTTGCCAATATTCGTCGGGCAGCCAACGTGATCGATGATAAAGTATGACCCTTTACATACTAGATACCGACCATCTCAGCTTGTATGGACGCAATCACCCAGTGTTAATAGAACGTTTACAATCTAACCCTATTATTTTAACGACCACTGCTATTAATGTAGAGGAGCAGTTGCGCGGGAGACTTGCTCAAGTGGCGGAAGCAAAAGTAGGAATACCTCTAGCTAATGCCTACCGATGGTTATCTGAGACGATCAAGATGCTTTCGGATTTTGAGATTTTACAGTTTACGGAAAGAGCGCAGCTGATTTATCAGGAGTTTAAAGTGCAGAAGATTCGGATTGGGACTCAGGATCTAAGAATTGCTGCTATTGTTTTGGCTAATAATGGTGTATTGCTCTCCCGAAATTTACAAGATTTTGAAAAAGTACCCAATTTGGTTGTTCAAAATTGGGCTAGTTAGTAGTTGTAGGACAGACATTATATTGAATCGTAGGTTCAGGTATTTTCGATATGGTAGATGTTTTCACCAACTTATTTAGCTAGGTGAAACGTCGATCGAACCTGGGGTCAAAATAGTGTTTTTTCTGGCTGTTGCAAGAACCACAGAGGGTTTGGAGATTGCTGAGGTCGTTGCTGCCGCCGCTGGCCAGGGGGATGATGTGATTGATCGCACTCCACCCGCGCCGCATTCACTAGCGAAGCCGTCACCACAATTTGCAGCTGCTTCAAATTCTGCTCAATGCCACTATCTTTAACCAATTGATCAACCAAAGAGGTGCCCTGTTCTCCCAAAATTCGCACATAGTTATCGGTAGCCGATTCATAAAAGCCATTATTTTTGCATTCGATCGATCGCTTTCTCCAACAACAATC
>JAYUSR010000161.1:0-4262 GCA_043755575.1 Synechococcales cyanobacterium | reverse complement strand
GCATAACGACCATTATCAATATCAAGCAATTCGCTATGACTGCCCGATTCAACAACTTGCCCATTTTCCACCACCAGAATGCGGTTGGCGCGCCGCACGGTGGCTAAGCGATGGGCAATGATGAATACGGTTCGATCGATCATAATTCTTTCTAAGGCTTCCTGGACTAAGGCTTCCGATTCAGAATCTAGGGCTGAAGTAGCTTCATCTAAAACTAAAATACGCGGATTTAAAAACACGGCGCGAGCGATCGCTAGCCGTTGCCGTTGCCCGCCCGAAAAATTGGTGCCGCGCTCGCCCACCCAAGTATGGTAGCCCTGACTGAGTTGCGAAATAAACTGATGGGCATTGGCAATTTTGGCCGCTGCTTCCACCGCCGCCAAGTCAAAATCTGGTTGGCCAAAAGCAATATTTTCGGCCACCGTTGCTGAAAATAGCACTGTATCCTGGGGCACAGTACCAACTTGGCGGCGCAAGCTAGCCAGAGTCACATCCCGAATATCAATGTTATCGATCGAGATGCTGCCTGCTTGGATATCGTAGAAGCGCATTAACAAACTAGCGATCGTACTTTTGCCAGCACCGGAAGTACCGACGAGGGCGATCATTTCGCCGGGTTTTACATCTAAATTAAAGTGCTTCAATACTGGTTGATCGGGCACATAGCCAAAGCTGACATCTTGGTATTTAATATGGCCAGTAATAGCTGGTAAAGTTTGGGCATCAGGTTTTTCGGTAATTGTTGGTGGTACGGCTAACAGCTCAAAGATTCGATCGACAGAAGCCTCGCATTGTTTGAGTTCGCTGTAGTTGCTAGTCACCCGTGAAATAGGGTCAATCAACATTGCAATACTAGTGAAGTAGCTAACTAGACCCGGCATACTTAAATTACCAGTATTGACTTGCCAACCAGCCAATACTAGAACTAGCAAAATGCCACTCACCTGAATCACACTCAGTACCGGATGCTGAATAGCTAGCCACCGTTCGGTCTGATATTTAGCCTGCCGATTAGCATCTGCTTTGTTCATAAAACGGCTCAGGGTAAATTCTTCGGCGGCAAAGGCTTGGATCAAGCGAATGCCGCTGAAATCTTCGGTGACTGCCGAGGATAGATCGGCAATTTGGTTCTGGCTGCGGCGCGATTGCTTTTGTACCTGTTCACCGAACCAGCCCACTAGCACTGCAATTAAAGGCGCAATCAAGAATACGGCAATAGTTAACCGCCAGTTGAGATAAACCAGGTTTCCTAAAACTACGATTAACTGCAATATCGACGGCAAGAATTGGTGCAGCATATTGTTGACAGTGATACTTACCCGATCGATGTCTCCGGTTAAGCGATAGGATAGGTCTCCAATCTGGTTTTCAGCAAAATAGGCGGGACCTAAACGCAACAGATGAGCATAAACTCGTTGGCGCAAATCAAAGCCGATCGATACTGCCACTTTGGCCATTGAAGTATTTTGACCGTACTGGGCAATGCCCTGCAAAACATAGGCTAAAGCCCCCCACAGGGCGATCTGAATCAACATGATCAGGTTGCTGCCTAGGTAACGGCTTACCTGACCAGCCAACGTCGCTAGGACTGGCCAAAAAGCGCTGTAGATTAGTACCCAAAAGAATCCCCAAGAAATATGTTGGCGCTGAAGACGCAGATAGGGAGACAGTAGCCAATAACTAGAGCGCTTTTTCATTATTTAATGCGTATTTTGCCAATATAAAATACCAGTTTGCAGTAGCCCGACTACAAACCCTAAAACTCCGCCCAAGGTCACAATGCCCTGCAATTCTGTTTTAACAATGCCCTGAATCGCGGCTTCCAGTTCTTCCGGCGATGTGGACTTTACTCGATCGATAATAACTTGATCAATGTTCAAGATCGGAATTACCTGCGCCACAATTTTTTCCAAATCCTGTTCTAAGTATCGATCGATCACCAGCGCCAGTTCACCACTCACTGCTGGTAAAGAAGTGGTAATCGCTGCCGAGTTACGTAACCGACCCACCGCCAAAGTCGAAACCCCTTCCCAGTCGATCGTGTCCCGCAGTCCTTCAATCAGGTCAATGCCTTTGCTTTGCGCATAACTGCGCACACTGTCTGTCACTGTCTGGCGTAGTTGCTGAACCGTAATCACTGGCAAGTTTTGCAAAGACACATTCTGCAACCATTCTTGAATGATTTTTCGCAAGCTTAGAGCAGTCACCAAGTCCGCGATAATCTTATTGGCGGCATCTCGTTCATCTAAGCAAAAAGTACGTAAGCGGATAAGAGTATTCCGCAAGCCAAACAAATTGGCCACCACCCAATAGGTGCCGCTACTTTTTTCGCGAATGCTATCGTCAATTACTTGAATATTTCGATCAGTCAAAAAGTCAATCAGGGCTTGCCGCAGCACTTCTGGGGGCAAAATACCATCCACCAGCCAAGAGCTAACCTGCTGCGCCTGAGCTTCGTTGAGCTGGAATTCTAACAGCACTCGATCAAAGATTTGATCCAGCTGTTCTTCTAAAAACTGTGGCCTACGGCTCCAGATCTTTAGTAACCGGGGTAAAGATTCTCCGGCCAAATCCCGCAGAATCTGGGCTAAAACTTTTACGGTACGTTGTTCTTTATCGCTCTGCAGCTGATCTAAAGCCAACTGGAATAGCCATTCGATCGCCGCCTGCACCCGCTCTACCTGCAATAGTCGCTTGGCGAGCCTTTGTAATTCGGCCGGAGTGAGCAGCGAACCCATGATCGTATCGGAAATCCGCTTGGCTAAGCGTTCTTGGTTGCGCGGAATCAGACCAGGCGTGAAGGGCACCTGATATTTGCCTACAAACAGCGCTCGGTAGGGACGAAACAACATCTGAATGGCTACATCATTGGTGAAATAGCCAATCACAGTGCCAACCACCGGTGGTGCAAGGTATAGCCAAATTTGAAAAAATGACACAGGCGCGCAACCCAGTTTATTTACGTAATACTAAGATACCCATAATGCCACCAGCAATCGGGTAGTGGGTAGCAGCGGCAAAACCAGCAGCCAACCCTAGTTTAACCTGGGCGGTACCGATCGGAAATTGAGCGACGCTGGGCATGAGATAGGCATACTCGTCAGTGAGATCATAGCGGCGAGCGGTGGGCACCACAATGTTGTCTAAATACCAGCGTTGGAACTGGGCGGCCAACCAGTTATCTGGTCGGTGAAAGTCCAGAATAGCGACCTGAGCACCTGGTTTGAGCACTCGGTGCAGCTCCACCAAGCAGCGCGGGATATCGGTAACATTCCGCAAGCCGTAGCCCAGTGTGGCCGCATCGAAAAAATTATCAGCGCAGGGCAAATTTAAAGCATCAGCCTGCACCCACTCGATCGCTGTGGGTAAGTACAACTGAGCGACCCGGTGCGCAGCGGTGGCTAACTGCGCCGCCGCAAAATCAACACCATAAACTTGACCGGTTGCCCCTAACCGTTTGGCCAGCAGCTGGGTAATATCTCCACTGCCACAGCACAAGTCTAGACAACAATCCCCAAGAGCTGCGCCACTCCAGCTAACGGCCATTTGTTTCCAGACCCAATGAATCCCCAGACTCAGATCATTGTTTAACTGATCATAGACCGGGGCAATGCGATCGAACAGGGCTTGCACGTCGTTAGCAGAATAGTCGGAAGGTGGCATAAGACTATCAGAAGAGGGAGGAACGAAACACCAAAAAAACCTTCCATTAATCTAGCACTAGCTCCAACTAAACCCCAATTGAACTTGAGGATTATAATTTTGCGTTTTTCACCCATCCAAATAGCGATGACGTTGGGCTTGATGGGGATCTGCTCCTCCCCAGTTCTAGCCACCCCTGCCCTACCTACTACGGGCAAAATTCTCCGACTCGTGAATGGCGATTTGATGTGCTATGTCACGCTACTGGATGCCAAAGGAAAGAAGCAGACCTTGGGAGCCGATTTTGCTGTTTGTACTAGCCAAAAACCAGTCACCAAAAAGGTGCGACTCACCTACAAGTGGAGTAAGGTAAGTGATTGTCAAAGTGCGGAGCCTTGCGGTAAAAGTCGATCAATAATGCTCATCACTAAAATGCGTGTGATTAAATAGCCAACTTGACCCTGGAACGCACAATACTGTAGGATTTAGTCTCGATTAATCTCTCTGTAGCCAAAGCATCATAGCTGGCAAACAATGAAGCGTAGATACCTCTTACAGTATGGAACTTTAACTACTGCCAGTCTGGCGTTTGCTGCTTGTAGTAAAGGCGTGAATCAAGC
>JAYUSR010000160.1:0-13763 GCA_043755575.1 Synechococcales cyanobacterium | reverse complement strand
GTAATTTCAAGTTACCAAATTTGGGTACCTCAGTATATTTACTCACGATCCCCAGTACTTAATCAATTTGTTTAGATCGCCAAACAATGGTGATTTTTGAGCGTGTCTTTGTTGAGTTAATGAGATAGGTAAATACATCAACTAATGTATCCATGTGTAAATCAAATATGAAGACAATCTAAACATAAAACTGGTCTGGGGATCGCTCGAAGCCTGACAGCACAACCGTTATACAGCAATGATCCCCATCTTTGGATGGTGGATGATAGGGGAACGCTAAAGAACGAATATCCCTGCTCCCGATTTACCCGACCTTAGATGAGGTGCACAATGCAAACATATGAATTCGCTGCAAACAAATCTGCTACTTCTGTTTGTAGAAACTGTTGCTTCTATCAACCTCAGGGTCACAATGGTGGTGCATGCCAACAATTGAATGTGTCGGTGGGTGGCAGTTGGCCAACTTGCCAATTGGGTCTACCAGCCTTTGCTCACAGTTGGCAGATTCTAGAAGATCTACCAGTTCAAGAAGAAGTAAGAAAAGAAGTGACGGTAGCGGCCACCGAAATACCTTTGCATTTTGAAGTTGCCGAGACCATCAGAAAATCTTAGGCTTCGACCGTCATTACTTAAGGCAACCAGGGATATTGTTGAAAGTCTGGTTCCCTTTTATCTAGAAATGCTTGCTTGCCTTCAGCACCCTCTGCGGTCATGTAATACAGCATGGTCGCATTCCCGGCTAATTCTTGCAGACCAGCTTGGCCATCACAGTCGGCATTGAATGCTGATTTGAGACAACGAATCGCTAAGGGGCTTTTAGCCAAAATTTCTTCAGCCCAGCTGATACCGGTGGCTTCTAGTTCATCGATCGATACCACACAATTCACTAAGCCCATTTCTAAGGCGGCAACTGCGTCGTATTGCCGACAAAGAAACCAAATCTCGCGGGCTTTTTTTTGGCCGACCACCCGAGCTAAATAGCTGGCCCCAAAACCACCATCAAAGCTGCCTACTTTGGGGCCAGTCTGGCCAAAGATGGCATTGTCAGCAGCGATCGATAGATCGCAAACTAAGTGTAAAACATGTCCACCGCCGATGGCATAGCCGCCCACCAAAGCGATTACTACTTTGGGGATCGATCGGATCAACCTTTGCAGATCCAAGACATTTAAACGAGGAATACCTTGCTCGTCAGCATAGCCGCCAGTAGTGCGGACTGATTGATCGCCACCAGCGCAAAAAGCGTATTTGCCGTCGGTGTGAGGGCCAGCTCCAGTTAACAAAATCACCCCAATTTTAAGATCTTCGCGGGCATCACAAAAAGCGGCGTACATTTCATTGACCGTTTGGGGTCGAAAAGCATTGCGCTTGTGGGGGCGATTGATGGTGATTTTGGCAATGCCGTCCTGCTTGTGATAAAGAATATCGGTGTAATCGCCGCAAGCTTGCCAGTTAGTCATAAATAATGCACGCTGATCAGAACGTAATCATCTTACAGCGCTGCTATCAGAAAAATGAGGATGGTTCACCATCCTCAAACTGAGATTGCAATTTCATTTGAATTCTATGGAATTGCAATCATGAAAATTAACTTCTTCCTCTACGGCCACCGCCACCTAATGGTTCGATCGTCACATTACCAACGCCACTGCCTTTAATGCCGATCGCCGCTGCGGCTCCTTCCGATAAGTCAATAATTCGGCCCCCAGTAAAAGGCCCCCGATCATTAATCCGGACTACTACCGATCGACCATTGCGATTATTGGTGACGCGCACTCTACTGCCCATCGGCAGTGTGCGATGAGCCGCAGTTAAACCACCTGGGTGATATCTTTCTCCGGTAGCAGTAACACTACCGCCTTCATGGCCATACCAGGAGGCTTGACCCCTCTGACCAGCTATTGCTGCTGGTGTAAACAATGCCACCGTGATAGTCATAGCTGCTAAACCGGCGGAAATATGTTGATTAATCACTTACTGTTATGTCCTTACGATTGAGAATAAAAAGCGCTACTGAATTAGGACTTATTTCCCAAATTTAGTAACGCCCAAAAAATAGAATCTACCGTCGCACACGACGACCATTGCCATAGCTCAAGATATCTAAGCGGACTTTACCCACCCCAGAACTCTTAATCCCGACTTCGGCAGCAGCAGCATCTGACAAATCAATAATCCGGCCACCGATAAAGGGTCCCCGATCATTGATTCGCACAACCACTGATTGGTTATTGCGCAAATTCGTAACCTGAACTTTGGTGCCGAAAGGTAACGTGCGGTGAGCAGCAGTTAAACCACTGGGAATATACCGTTCACCAG
The DNA here is from genome assembly GCA_043755575.1 of Synechococcales cyanobacterium. GTDB lineage: Bacteria > Cyanobacteriota > Cyanobacteriia > Cyanobacteriales > Chamaesiphonaceae > JAAFHZ01. The sequence continues at coordinate 11,444 of JAYUSR010000160.1, read as the reverse complement.
TTGCCGTTAATGGTCCACCCTCGGGACCATACCAAGAAGCGCCACCAGTTTGGGTCGAAAGGATTTTGATTTGGGGTGTTCCCATCTCTGGCTCTAGTTCTAAGCTAGTGGCCGCAACATTTTTTAATGTTGGTAATGGCTGTACTTGTGCTATCAGCGAATTGCCTGCCCGCTGCTGTTGCGAAACTTTAAAGTTGCTGGGCAGGGGGTGGACGACGGTCAAAAGGGAGGATTTTGCTGGCAAATCTAGACTGGTAGCAGCAAATTTTTTCAATAATGGTAGTGGTTCTACTGCTGGTGCTTTACTAGCTACTGTTTCTGGTAGATCCAAGCTAGTCGCAGCGGTGCCGTTGATGGTTGGCAAGGGCTGAACTCTGGGGATGGCCGCAATTTTCTTTGGCGATTGTCGAACGACTATTTTGCTACGGGAGCCATGAGATGATGCGTCTCTGGTATTCAATTTTGTGATAGGTGTCACTACTGGCAAGTTCCGATTAGCTGCTAGCGCCATTTGTAGAGGCTGCATCGCAGCTGCCACCAAGATTGTTGTCAGACTAAGCCAAATTTTATACATAATAACCAAGTTAAAGAACACTATTCGCCTACACACCATCACGCTAAATCAGGCGTTTTGTAAGGATCGTGTGTAACATGGCCACTTCCAAGAAATATGGGAGATGGTCTATGATTCATGGTTAATAAAGACTGAGATTGTTAATGATAGTTGCCAATTATTAATAATTTATATACTTTAGAAACTAAAATATAAGTAATACTCACGTAATTGAGTCGATCGCAAAGGCTAGGATTTGGTGGACACATCATCAATACCTAATTTCAAAGTATGGACTATCAAGCAGCTGGAGTAGATGTTGAGGCTGGTAGAGCATTTGTGCAGCAGATCAAGAGTCTGGTGCAGAGCACCCATCGTCCTGGAGTATTGGGTGGTTTCGGTGGTTTTAGTGGTTGGTTTGAGTTACCGGAGGGCTATCGGCGGCCGGTGCTAGTTTCGGGTACTGATGGGGTGGGAACTAAGCTCAAAATTGCCCAAACCCTAAGCCAGCACCAAACAATCGGTATTGACTTGGTAGCGATGTGTGTGAACGACATCGTGACTTGTGGCGCTGAACCGCTGTTCTTTCTGGATTATTTGGCGACAGGCAAATTAGAACCAGCCGAGTTGGTGCAGGTGGTCGCGGGGATTACTGATGGTTGTAAGCAAGCTGGTTGTGCGTTGCTGGGCGGGGAAACAGCGGAAATGCCCGGATTTTATCAGTCTGGTGAATATGACTTAGCTGGTTTCACCGTGGGAGTGGTCGAAAAAAGCGAAATTCTGGATGGTTCGCAGATTCAGGTTGGAGATGTGGCGATCGGACTAGCGAGCAGTGGCATTCATAGTAATGGCTATAGCTTGGTGCGCAAGGTGATTGAAACAGTGGGGGTGGATTGGAATGATCGACCGGCGGCTCTGGGTGGCCAAACGGTGGGCGAAGTTTATCTGACCCCGACGCGTATTTATGTATCTGCAATTTTGGCGGCCAAGAAAGCTAACCTGCCCATTCGGGGCATGGCACACATCACTGGTGGCGGCTTACCAGAAAACCTACCCCGCTGTTTGGGAGCGGGGCAGGCGGTGCAAGTGAATTTGGGGAGTTGGCCGGTGCCTGCTGCTTTCACTTGGCTGGCAGAGCAGGGCGGGGTGTCTGATCGAGATATGTATCACACCTTCAATATGGGGATTGGGTTTGTGGTGCTGGTGCCTGCTGCCGAGGCTCAGACGGCGATCGATTGGTTTCAGCAGCAGGGGATGGGTACTTACCAAATCGGCGAAGTAGTAGCTGGTAGTGGTGAACTACTGGGGATTCCGGCTTAGAGCTTGACTCCTTTGACCCACAACTTGCCGGGGGCACCTTTGCTGCCTTCGGTCACTACCCGATCGTTGCTGGCTAAATGCCGGACAATTTTGTAGACTTCTTCGATGCGATCGACCGCGTTCATTTTGGTGGCTAAATCCACCAGAGAAATCGGCGCGGGGTTTTGGTTCAATACCTCTAAGACCTGGGCTTGTAGCTTAATCACATCGGCGGCAGCTTTTTTGCCCGCTTCCACGCCGGGTTGATGGTAGGCATTGACATTAATCAACGAAGCATAGAAGCCTACGGCTCTTTCATAAAGAGCAATTAACGCCCCAATAGTCCGAGCATTAGCTGTTTGGACAGTAATGCTAATAGAGTCCCGGCCTTTTTCGTAGAGCGCGGTGCGGGTACCTTGGAGGAAACCAGAGAGATAGTCACCCATCGTTACGCCGGGTTCCAGTTCCAAAGATGGTCCGGTGCGATCGAGCAACACCTCCACAAAGGTCATGAAGAAGTTAGGCACGCCTTCCCGCAATTGTTGAACGTAGGCATGTTGGTCGGTAGAGCCTTTATTGCCATAAACCGCGATGCCCTGGTAGACCTGATTGCCGTCGAGATCTAGCTCTTTGCCCAAAGATTCCATGACCAGCTGTTGCAGGTAGCGGCTAAACAACATTAAATTATCTTTGTAAGGCAAGACCACCATGTCTTTGGTACCCTTGCCCTTTCCTTCTATGTACCAGCAGAAGGCCAGCAGGGCGGCGGGATTTTGCTTAAATATTGATTGACGGGTGGCAATATCCATTTCTTTGGCACCGTCTAGCATTGCTTGGATATCGATTCCTTGCAGGGCGGCTGGCAATAAGCCCACCGCCGATAGTTCCGAGGTGCGGCCGCCCACCCAGTCTTCCATCGGAAATCTGTCGATCCACTTTTGGGATTCGGCATATTTATCCAATTTGCTACCAGCACCAGTAATGGCGATCGCCTGAGCGGCAAAGTTGAGATTAGCTGCTTGAAAAGCGGCGGCAACTTCCAACATGCCGTTTTGGGGTTCCGGGGTACTGCCTGATTTAGAGATTACAATTACTAAGGAACTAGCCAGCCGATCGCCGACTTGATGAATCAGTCGATCGACTCCCGCTGGATCAGAATTATCAATAAAGTGAATAGCCAACGGCGGTACATCTGGCGCTAAGGCTTCGGCCACAAATTGTGGCCCCAAAGACGATCCACCAATCCCGATCGAGATAATGTCGGTGAATTTGGGAGCGGTGGGCGGTTTGATCGCGCCACTGTGAATCTTCTGGACAAAAGCCTTAATGTGTTCAACATTGGTCACGATATCTTGGGCAATCGTGGGGTGGGGTGCTAGAGCCGGATTGCGCAGCCAGTAATGACCAACCATCCGGTTTTCATCGGGGTTAGCGATCGATCCGGCCTCCAGCTTAGCCATATCTTGAAAAGCCTGGTCAAATTTAGGGGCAAGATTGCTAACATCAGCGTCTGTGAACTGAATCCGACTGATATCCAAATAAAACTCTAGGCCGGGATGGTAGTAGAGCCAGTCCTGATATTTCTGCCAAAGCGCTAAATTGTTATCCATATGTCAATACCTAAGCCCCAATCTAAAATCTTTAATTAAAACATTCCCAGTAATACGCTACCAGGGAAAAACCTTGATGTATCAATTGATTCACATTTTTCTATTATAAATTCTCTGGAGCTGGCCGCGACTGGAGCAGCAGTCGATCGAGAGCCAGTAGAATTACCCACATTAGCAGCGAACCTAGTGCTAGCATTCCCCAGAAAATTTGTACCACGCCCACTGACTGGTCTAGCGCCCAACCACCCAAAGGTGGCCCAATGGCAAAGCCGACCGCCCAGCACAGCGAGTTGAGAGAAGTGTAAACGCCCATCAGCTGAACAGGGGCAATATCGGCAGTTAAGGCCGAAGCCGTGGGATTATAGGCAGCAATAGCGATCGCCCAAAAAATCATGGTGAATACCAGCCAGCCCCAACTGTGGGGTCTGTCGATCGTCGCTAAGGCGGTACAAATAAATCCAATCCCGCAGAAGCTAGCCGCAATGCCCAGGGCATGAGCATGGCGGTAAGGCCGCAGCCATTTAATTACGGGTAGCTGACCAGCGGCCAACATAATCAGATTCAGCGTAAACAAAGCCGTGACGACTGCCGTGGTGCCCCCCGCAAATTTGGTAATGTACAGCGGCATAGTGGTTTCTAGCTGTGCCATGTAAGTCGTGAAAATGATATTCACCAGCAAATACAGCTGTAACCGTCGATCGGCGAGGGCTTGGGCATAACCGCCCCAAGCAGAGCCAGGGCTGGCCTGTTGAGACTTTGTTTCTCGAATCCCCCAAAAAATCACCCCGGCAAAAACGATAAATGACAATGCATCTAATCCAAACAACCAGCGGTAATTCAGAGCCAACTGAATCATCAGGCCACCCCCCACAATCCCTACACCCATCCCTAAATTGTCGGCTAAGCGGGTAAAAGCGTAGGCCGTGCGGCGTTCTTCAGAACCGGTGGTCAGGTCGGCGACCAGCGATTCGTTGGCTGGCCAATATAAACCAACTCCCAGGCCAAAGCAGAGGTTGCCTATCACCAACGTGGAGAAATCATGAGCCAGGGCAAAAATACCCGCGCCGCTTGCCGATAGCACCATCGCGCTTAACAAAATCGGCTTGCGCCCCAATCGATCGACTAACGAACCACTCAACAACCGACCAACTACTCCAGTAATTGATTGGGATCCGATCGCCATCCCCACTGCCGTCGCCGACAGACCAAGCTGGTTAACAAAGAAAATTGGAGCATAGAACAGGGTTAACCCCGAACCAATCTGAGACAATAAGCGGCCAATAGCCAGCATCCAGACCTGGGCAGGGAGTTTGGGCATGTAAAAATTTAAAAATAAAATTGATAACGGGAAATGTGAGAAAAATGATAACGGAGCTAACTGCTTCCCAATGTAGAATAATCACAGAATATGGGTGTGCTTACCTCAAGAGATATAAAGAAAAACCTTCTTTTGCTCCATTAGTGAATTACCCGCTTATAATCTTTACAAGAATCCGTATTCTTTCTTAAGAATTGGTATGAGATTGCCACAAATCATCTATCAAAAGTGTAAATTTTGACCATGCCCCGGATACTAGTCGTTGATGACGACGCCGCAATTTCCGAAATAGTCTGTATTAACCTCGAAATGGCTGGATACGAAGTCAAACAAGCGCCTGACGGTATTCAAGGTCAAGCGATGGCGATCCAGATGATACCGGATCTCGTGATGCTGGACTTGATGTTGCCGAAAGTGGATGGCTACACTGTTTGTCAGCGGCTGCGTCGCGACGAACGCACTTCCGATATTCCTATTTTGATGCTCACCGCTTTGGGGCAAACTCAAAATAAAGTAGATGGTTTTAATGCTGGGGCGGATGACTATTTAACCAAACCATTTGAAATTGAAGAAATGCTGGCGCGGGTGCGAGCTTTGTTACGCCGTACCGATCGCATTCCCCAAGCCGCTAAGCACTCCGAGATTCTGAACTATGGCCCCTTAATTTTAGTGCCCGAGCGTTTTGAGGTAGTGTGGTTCGACAGAACTATTAAGCTTACTCATCTAGAATTTGAGCTGCTCCACTGCCTGTTGCAACGTCACGGTCAAACCGTATCGCCCAGCGACATTCTTAAAGAAGTCTGGGGCTATGACCCCAACGATGATATTGAAACCATCCGGGTGCATGTCCGCCACCTGCGTACCAAAATGGAGCCAGAACCCCGCCGACCGCAATATATTAAAACCGTTTATGGGGCGGGTTATTGCTTGGAGTTACCTCTAAACGAAGAAAAAAAACAGGGGATTTCGTAGTGGTGTTCGGCTGCTCTTCGCCCACTTGCTAGAATGTGATCAACAGGTTTCAGTGGAGAGATAAGATATCGACATCATCTACGGCAAATTACAAGGTCTCAAGTCTAATCAACTCAAGCAGCTGCGCCGTTTGTACCATGAACGCTTGCCTGTCGATCGACTGACTACCCCAGAATTTAGTCAAAAACTGGCGGCTATTAGTAGTGAAATTAAGTCCCCAATTTGTGCCTATGTGAACCGGCGCGGCCAAATCATGCGGGTGGGAGTGGGCACACCGCATCAAACTCAAATTCCACCCTTAGAACTACCGCGCTATGGTGCCGAGCGTCTTAGTGGCATTCGGTGTGTAACCACCCAACTAAAAGTAGAGCCGCCCAGTGAAGCGGCTTTGATGGCCATGGCATTGCAAAGACTCGATGCCCTAGTCAGCTTAGATGTCGTTTCTACCGGCTTTCAAAAACGAGGCGGTGGGGTGACTGGTTATGTCCAGCAGGTTTATCTATCGCATTTGGTGCCCCATCCCGAGGTGAATTGGACGGTTTCGCCGCCGTTGACCCTGGAAGTGGTCAGCGATCAAGATTTGATTGAGCTGGTTTCTAATATTGAGCAGGAATATTCTCAAGAATTTGCGGGCAATCAGGCTGGGGTGCAAGTCGATCGAGTGCTAATTGTCGGTCTGAAAACCACGGCAGTTGGTGATTTACGCTTTCAAGATGGTTTGGATGAATTGACTCGCCTGGTGGAAACCGCTGGAGGCGAAGTCCTACAGGTCATCCAACAAAAACGCACCAAGCCCCATCCCCAGACGGTGGTGGGCGAGGGCAAGGTGCAAGAAATTGCCTTGGCGGCTCAAAAAGTGGGAGCCAATCTGATTGCTTTTGATTGCAATCTTTCACCTAGTCAGTGTCGAAACCTGGAAACGATGATTGGGATTCGGGTAGTCGATCGAACAGAAGTGATTTTAGATATCTTTGCCCAACGGGCGCAATCTGGTGCCGGTAAACTGCAAGTAGAACTAGCTCAGTTAGAGTATCAGTTACCGCGCTTGACCGGGAAGGGGCAGGCGCTGTCCCGCCAGGGTGGTGGGATTGGAACTAGAGGACCAGGGGAAACCAAGCTAGAAACTGAGCGGCGGGCGATCCAGAAAAGGATTTCGCGCTTGCAGCAAGAAGTTAATCAGCTCCAAGCCCATCGGTCGCGGCTACGCCTCCAACGCCAGCAAAAAGAAGTACCCTCAGTAGCGATCGTTGGTTATACCAATGCTGGTAAATCGACGCTGCTCAATGCTCTGACTAATGCCGAAGTCTATGCTGCCGATAAATTGTTCGCGACTCTAGATCCCACTACTCGCCGGATGCGGGTGCCGATCGATAACGAAGGCAACACCAGCCAAATTTTGCTAACCGATACGGTGGGTTTTATCCACGAGCTGCCACCGCCACTGGTGGATTCTTTCCGCGCTACCCTAGAAGAAGTAACTGAAGCAGATGCGCTGATCCATCTGGTAGATCTGTCCCACCCGGCTTGGCACAGCCATATTCGGGCGGTGATGTCGATCTTAGAAGGAATGCCGATCGCCGCAGGCCCAGCCATAGTGGTGTTTAATAAAATCGATCAAGTGGATAGTGAGCGATTGACACAGGCCGAGGAGGAGTTTCCGCGAGCGATCTTTATTGCCGCAGCGGAGCGAATCGGTCTAGAGACCTTGCGCTATCGGATCTCGCAGTTAATTTCCTATGCTGGATCGTTGATCTAAATGGCGATGCCGATATTTCTAAAATACCAGCGAAGGATTTTGAGCCGCAAAATCCAGCAAAACTTGTCGATGAACAGGCCCGATCATTTTTTTTGCCCCAGCTTTTGTGGAATAAGCTTCGCCAGCCTCAATCTCCGCCAAGCTCAACAGCCTTAAGTCCCAACCCTCTAACAAATTGAGTTGATCGATCGATACCGTCAGAGGAGCATAAAAAATATTGCGGCACACCCTTTTATCAGCATAGATCCCAAATTTGCGGAAACTAGCGGGCAAAGCATAATCAATTTCCTCGGCAATTTCCCTCACCACGGCCACTTCTGGTGTCTCTCCCGCTTCTATATGGCCACCAAAAAAACCCCACAATCCTGGATACAGAATGGTGGGGATATCATCGCGTAGTTGCATTAGAAACTTACCCTCTCGATACAAAATACAGATAGCGACAGGATTAGGAGACATATGCTTAATTCCTAAGTTTAACTAACGACTTTTGAGCATCGCAGAAGAGAAATTAGTAATAGCATTGATCGCTACATTAAAGAAATTGGTTGGTTGTAGTTCCACTTTGAGTAAATGCCACAGCTGTTGCACTTCTTGCAAATGTAACTGATCATCTTCTGTCAGCGCCATGACCAACTTATTCCGTAAGAATTGTCCTTCATTAGATAACAAGAACTGAAGACCCATTTGAGCCGTCGGCAACAGATCGAAGCTTCCTTCACTGCGGGCGATGCCGATCATATTTTCGAGACGATTCCACTGAATCTCGCCGTCTTTTAAGACTACTTCAATTAAGCGCTGCCGCATCTCCGGCGTTTCACCATTCAGCAACCGCTGTGCTACATAAGGATAGCCAATCTCCACAATCTTGAATTCTGGATTGAGAGTGAGTGCCACCCCTTCTTGGGTGACTAGCGATCGAATGATCAAAGAAAATTGTGCTGGCACCCGGAAAGGATACTCAAACATCAAATCCGAAAACTCGTCAGTAATGGTTTTGAAGTTAAAATTCCCGACGCTTTCGCCGATCGCATTGTCTAAAACCTTTTCCAGAGCAGGAATGATTGGCGATATATCAATATCAGGAGTCAAAAATCCTAGTTCGACAAAATCTTTGGTGAGTGAGGCATAGTCCTTATTGATGACATGGACGATCGATCCAGCAATGGTTTCTTTAGTGTGCTGGGTCAGCTGATCCATCATCCCAAAGTCAATAAAGGCCATCCGGCCATCAGCCAGCACAAATAAATTACCAGGATGGGGATCGGCATGGAAAAAGCCAAACTCTAGTAGCTGACGCATCCCCGCATTAACACAGACCCTAATGATATTGTCTTGGTTCAAGCCCGCCCGCTGGATGCCCTCGATATCAGTTAACTTGATGCCATCAATCCATTCCAGGGTTAGCACGTTGCGGCTAGTGTAGCGCCAGTATATGAGTGGTACTTTGATTTCGGGGTCATCTTGGAAATTGGCGGCAAACTTTTCGGCATTGCGGCCTTCGTTAATGTAATCAATTTCTTCAAAAAGTTTGACTCCAAACTCGTCTACCACGATCATCAGGTTGTGGCCGAGATTCAGAGGCAAAAAAGGTGTAACCCAAGTGGTCGCCCACCGCATCAAAAACAGATCGAGAGTAATAATTGGCAGCAGATTAGGCCGTTGCACTTTGACGGCCACCTGTTCGCCGCTGTATAACCGAGCTTTGTAAACCTGACCAAGACTAGCTGCTGCGATCGGCTCTGGTGAAATTTCTCGATACAAGTCTTCGATCGGCTTATTCAGTTGAGACTCAATGATTTGAAAAGCTTCGTTGGTACTAAAGGGTGGCAGCTGATCTTGGAGTTTAATCAGTTCATCCAAAAAGTCTTGGCGAATTAAGTCTGGCCGGGTGGAGAGAGCCTGACCAACTTTGATATATGTTGGTCCCAGAGCTGTAATCATCTCGCGTAACTGGTTAGCCCGCCCAGTTTTGTTTGCTTCTAGAGTGCCGACCGACCTGTCCAACTGCAATCCAATTAAAAATCCAGAAAAGTACCAAATGACTTTGATGGCTCTTAATATTACTAACCAAGGACGAAGACGATAGTATTTGGCGATAGCGGCAGGGTCGTATCGGCGCAGTTGGGCAAGAAAAGACTGACTCACGAAGTTAACTTAACCTCTGATGAAGATGTGAATAGTAGCAATAATACTTTACATATTATGTATACATATTAACTTTTCTCTCATAAAGGATTGTTTTTTCTTAAGATTTGGCTAAGAAACTACAGAATTGCTTGACTAGTTGTGTTATTTAGGGAACTACCAAAACCGGACAAGGGGAAAGATTAATCACCCGACTGGCGACACTCTCGGTGGCATGTTCTTCGTCAATTCCAATCCCGCGACTACCCATCGCAATGAGATCGGCGTTGATCTCATCAGCTACATCACAAATAGTAAAAGCCGGATTGCCGTCGCGCTGGATTACTTCAGTTTTGATATTGTGCTGAGACAATATCCCTTGCACTTCTACCAGCAGCAAGCTGACATCTTCATTGGCCACGGCTTCGCCGACCACTGCCGCATCCACCACCGTGGTGTCGGTGACGGCTAGCAAAATGACCTCGCCTTGATATTTTTGTATCATTTCGACCACGACTTTGAGCGCGGAATGAGCTTCACGGCTCTGATGAATTGGGAAAAGAATTTTTTGAAACATGATTTTGGGAGGCTCACTGGACATAAGACAGTTTTTCACTGACTTTCAGCTTAATCTATCCTCCATTAACAATTCGTTAAAGGGGCACCGGAGCAGACGCTACCATTTGCAAAATCTGCTGGGCAATTTTGAGATCGATCGACATCACCGATAATCGATTGCCAGGACGCACCACTAATAATTCTTCTGGAGTGAATCGATCGCGTAATTCATTCAAGGTAATGCCTGGACTAAAGGTTTGTAGATATTCTACTTCCACCGTATGCCAGCGCGGAGCCTGAATAGTGGACTTGAGATCATAATATTCACTAGTGGTTTCAAACTGGCTAGGATCGACAACTAAAGCTTGACTAACCTGCATTAAACCCACGATTCCCGGCGGCTTGGTGTTGGAATGGTAGAAGAAAGCTCGATCGCCAACCTGCATGGCCTTCAGAAAGTTACGAGCTTGGTAGTTCCGCACCCCATCCCAAATGGTTTTCCCCTGATCTTGAAGTGTCTCAATGCCGTACACATCCGGCTCGGATTTCATCAACCAATACTGCATCTTTCAAATGTTTTTGATAAAGTCTCTGATAAAAACGGCGGATGTCAATTTCTCAGCGAGAAGAATCGGCTGAATTCGGCTTCAGCCAGCAGCTCTCAATCTTGAGAGACTAACAAGATTGAGGGTTTACTACTAATTTTGTTATTTATATAGAACCAGGCGACATGCTAGGGCTAACACTAGGCACCATCATGGGTTTGGCAATATTCCTCGTCGGAGTGCGCCGCTTGCTAGCAACATTTTTGCGGACAGAACAGCGGCGATGCTCCTTAACGGTCAGGGTTTTGGGATCAATATTTTGACCATCGATCATCACCGATTGAAATTTGCCAACTTTAGCAATCAGCGCTTCCCCACAAGCATTGGTATCTACCTTCCGCTTACCGTCTTTGCCAGTCGCGCTCTTATACTGAACATCATATTTTTTCTTGGCCTTCAGGCCAGTTACTACTACTTGATCAACCTTGGTTTTATAAGCTTCTAAAGCTGTTACGGCCGATGTGTTTATGGTAATTGTGACGAGAGCAATCGCTAAAGCTGAAATCGAGGTAGAAGGTTTCATGGAAATAGGGGATTAGAACAGTGAATGGGTAGGCTATACTAAAGCCTTACCTTAAGCAAGGATATAGGATTAGACAGTATTGTGATCGTTGTCTACAATTAGGAGGCAGAGTTGCGCAGTGGG
>JAYUSR010000159.1:0-13947 GCA_043755575.1 Synechococcales cyanobacterium | reverse complement strand
CCCCGATTTGCGGCAGCTTACTGTAATCGTGGTAATGCTAAATATGCCCTCAAGGACTGGGAAGGTGCCATCGCTGATCTCGATAGCGCTATTGAACTGAACCCGCAGTATGCCAAAGCCTATGGCAACCGAGGCTATATTAAATCGGAAATAGGTAATAAGGCCGGTGCCATTGCTGATTTTGATGCTGCGATCGATCTCGATTCAAAACTAGTGCAAATCTACTTTGAACGGGCTTTAGCGAAATCCAGTTTGGATGATCTTCAAGGATCGATCGAAGACTATAACCATGTGCTTGAAATCAACCCCAATTATACTGATGCTTATAAAAATCGTAGTGATACTAAGTATATTTTGGGAGATATCCAAGGAGCAATCACGGACTACGACTCGATCATTACCCTAGAACCGAACAATGCTGAAGCTCATAAAAGTCGTAGCGATATGAAGTACACAGCCGGTGATTATCAGGGAGCGCTACGTGACTATAATCGCTTCATTCGGATCAATTCGGTTTATGCCGAAGCTTATTACAAGCGCGGTTTTGAAAAGTTTGAATTAGGAAATAATACCGGAGCAATTCAAGATTTCAATCGGGCTATTGCGTTAACCCCACACAATGCCAGAGTTTATGTTAATCGGGGAATGGCCAAATATCAATTGGGAAATAAACAAGGGGCAATCGAAGACTGTAATCGAGCGATCGCCATTTCCCCTGGACTAGAGCATAGTCGTAATTTGCTCATTTCGATTATGGGTAAGGAAGAGAAATTGGCTGCTAAATGCCAGTCCGCAGAGCAGACCTAAAGTTTAGAAATCCAGAGTTAGAAGAATTTTGCTCTGCTTATCGATCATGCCTAGGCAGCTTCTCAGTAGCGGCTCAACTTAGACATCAATAGCTATATCACGATGTTTTAATTTAGATCTGAATGTTTGAATTTTAGAAATCAAGTATTAATAAAACTTATTAATATTGGTCAAGACGAGACTATCAAAAGCATACTCTCACATATTAGTTGACTATGCAGACAGGCTTTTACCACTATATATGTTGTTGGCACAAAACAAGTGGCATAATGACTAGAAAGTAATTCTCTCAGGTTAGTAGGTGTACAACTTGGCAACTAGTCCATTGTTAGTTGCAGATCTAAATTAAGTGGAGAATCAAGATGACTCAACGCTTTAAGCTACTGAGTATTCTCGCACCACTGCTTCTATATTTAAGTAGCTGTAGTGGCTCTCATGTCGCCCGCAAAGGTGTGCTAAGAGTTTGGGCGCATTCCGGTCAAGCTGCCGAACGCCAAGTCTTAGAACAACAAGTCAAGCGTTTCAATGATTCTCAGAATGCCACCAAGGTTGAATTAACTTTTGTGCCCGAGGGTTCTTACAATTCTCAAGTTCAAGCAGCCGCCCTCTCTAAGGATTTGCCAGATGTCTTAGAATTTGATGGGCCGTTTGTTTACAACTATGTCTGGCAACAAAATTTGGTGCCGATGGACAAGCTTATTTCGGAGTCAGTGCGCCAAAATTTATTGCCTTCTATTCTTCAACAGGGCACTTATCAGGGACATTTGTACTCGGTGGGTACTTTTGACTCTGGTCTGGGGCTGTATGGCCGTCGCAGTCAACTCCAAGCTGCTGGCATCAGAATTCCGCAGGGGAATAAAGATGCCTGGACTGTCGCGGAGTTTAATCAGGCACTGGCCGCTTTGGCTAGACGCGACCCCGATCGACAGGTGCTAGATCTAAAACTGAATAACCGGGGAGAGTGGTCAACCTACGGCTTTTCACCCATGATTCAGTCCGCTGGGGGTGATTTAATTCAGCGTAGCAACTATCAAACTGCATCAGGGAGCCTCAATAGCCCAGCCGCAGTCACCGCCTTGCAATTAGTCCAAAGCTGGATGCAAAAAGGCTACGTAGATCCCAACATTGATGATGCTGCTTTCACTAGTGGCCGGGTGCCCTTGTCTTGGGTGGGGCACTGGGTTTATAAAGACTATGCCAAAGCTGCTGGTAAAGATTTGGTGGTGCTGCCCTTACCCAACTTTGGCCAGGGTTCCAAAACAGCGCAAGGCTCTTGGAACTGGGGGATCACGACCAATTGTCGCCATCAGGAATGTCAGAAACCTGCTATGAAGTTTCTAGAGTTTTTACTCCAACCACAGGAGATATTGGCGATGACCAATGTCAATGGCGCAGTACCGGGCACTAAGCGGGCAATCGCCCAATCCCAGTTGTATAAGCCTCAGGGACCATTACACTTATTTGCCGCACAATTGCTCGCTGGTAGCACCGTACCCCGTCCCCAAACTCCGGCCTATCCGGTAATCACCTCGGCTTTTCAGGAAGCTTTTGCCAATATTCGCAATGGTCGATCGGTAAAAACAGCTTTAGATAAAGCCGCCACCACTATTAATTTGGACTTGCAGGATAACCAAAATTATCCTCATCAGCAAAACCAGACCACGGAGAGGAATAAATGACAAATAATTCCCTAGCTTCTCTGCCAGCCAAGATTAAGCTGACCCAATCGAACAATGACACCAACACAGCTTTGCTGATGGCCGCCCCGGCTTTAGTGGGACTTTTACTATTCGTGGCAGTGCCGTTTTTGCTGGCAGTAACACTGTCGTTCACCAATTTGCGGCTAGGCTCGCCGCTCCCACTCCAGTTTTTAGGACTGGAACAGTATCGCCGCGTTTTGTTGGATCCGAGCTTTCGTCAGGCATTGTTCAATAATGGCTTGTTTGCGCTGGTCATGGTACCAACCCAAACCGCCCTAGCCCTCGGAATTGCCTTGCTCTTAAACCGGCCATTGCCCGGTATTGCCATATTTCGTACCATCTTTTTTATGCCAGTGGTTTTTCCGATGGCGCTGGTGGCTGTAATTTGGACAATTATCTATGCTCCCGGTGCCAACGGCATGATGAATTCCTTACTGGAGTCGATTACTTTTGGCCTGTGGGAGCCAAGGGATTTTCTAAATGATCCGGTCTTAGCCTTACCAGCCATTATGCTGTTATCGATGTGGCAGGGGGTAGGTTTTCAGATGGTCATTATTTTAGCTGGATTGCAATCTATCTCTAGTACTTTATACGAAGCAGCAGCGATCGATGGCAGCAATAAGTGGAATCAGTTTCGCTATATTACTGTACCGCAACTACGGAATACGCTGATTTTTGTCATGCTAGTCACCTCGATTCTGTCGTTTCGGTTGTTTGATCAGGTCAAGATTATGACCCAGGGTGGTCCCAATGACTCTACCACTACTGTCATGTATGAAGCAGTTAAAGCCTCTTTTGAACAGCAAAAAATGGCCAAAGGAGCCGCCATGACCGTCATATTTTTCGTGATTGTACTCACCATCACTATCCTGCAAAGAATCCTGGTAAAAGAAGAAACCTCGATCGATTAAATCGTAGATAGGTTTTGGCTGTGATCAACCTTCTAGCAGAAATTGGTGATCTGAGTAGAGCCACAAACCATTTCAGACTAAACACTGTGGAAATCTCATTATGTCTAACCCCACCCCAGTAGCAAACATTGCTCCAGATACTATCATCAAATCGCCGCCGCGCTTCTGGGCTAGTTTAGTCGGCAGCTATGTTTTACTGATTGTGATGGCCTTACTGTTTATAGCGCCCATCGGTTTTATGTTAGTGGCCAGTCTGAAGCCAGATGATTTAGTGCTGTCCCAGGCCGGTACTATTCAAGGTTTTATTCCTCAGCCAGCTTCTTTTCAAAACTATCAAGATGTTTTTCAACGCGTTAAATTTGGCCAGTTTTTTCTTAATTCGCTGTTGATCACCGGCACAGTTGTAATTTTGGGGCTATTAGTTAATTCCATGGCTGGTTATGCTTTAGCACGGCTCCGCTGGCCAGGACGTAATACGCTGTTGATGGTGGTATTGGCCTTGATGATTATTCCTTTTGAAGCGATTGCTGTACCGTTATTTTTTCAAGTAACTATTTTGGGTTGGCGCAATACTTATTTGGCTCAAATCTTGCCTTTTGTAGCTAATACTTTTTCTATTTATTTGTTTTACACTTTTTTTATTGGCTTGCCCAAAGAATTAGAAGAAGCCGCCCGTATTGATGGAGCGAGCACTATCCGCACTTTTTTTGAAATTATTGTCCCGATCTCTAAGCCGGTCTTTGCCACCGTAGCGATTTTGACTTTTCTGACCCAGTGGGGATCTTTTCTGTGGCCATTGATGGTGACAATCGGTGAGACTGTGCAACCTTTGCCAGTGGCAATCGCTACTTTTCAAACCCAGCCACCTATACAGTGGGGAGATATTATGAGTTTTGGCGTGATGATGGTGGCACCGATCCTCGTTGTGTTCTTAATCTTCCAAAAATGGTTTGTAGAAGGAGTCGCCTCCACCGGTACTAAAGGTTAGAATACACCACTATTATTTACGGGAGAGTAGTAACGATGGCAACAGTAAAATTTGACCATGTTTTTAAGGTTTATGCCAATGGTCACAGTGCTATTAAGGATCTCTGTCTGGAGATTGCCGATGGTGAATTTCTTGTTTTTGTTGGCCCTTCGGGCTGTGGCAAATCAACGGCTTTGCGGATGTTGGCGGGGTTGGAAGGTATTTCCGGCGGCAAAATACTGATCGGTGATCAAGTGGTGAACGATCGAACGCCGCAACAGCGCAATATTGCGATGGTTTTTCAAAACTACGCTCTCTATCCCCATATGACAGTCCGTCAGAATTTAGAATTCCCGTTACGGATGATGAACTTGCCTAAAAACAAAATGAATGGCCTGGTCGGGGAAGCCGTGAATAAATTAGGACTCAATGAGCTGCTCGATCGCAAGCCTAAGCAACTGTCGGGTGGCCAACGGCAGCGGGTCGCGATGGGCAGAGCGATTGTCCGGGATCCGGCAGTATTTTTGATGGATGAACCGCTCTCTAACCTAGATGCCAAGATGCGATCGCAAATTCGGACGGAGATTACCACCCTCCAGCAACGGATGGGCACTACGACAGTGTATGTGACCCATGATCAGGTGGAGGCGATGACGATGGGCGATCGGGTGGCGGTGATGCGCGCTGGCCAGCTGCAACAGATTAGCTCGCCGCAAGACCTCTATGATCAACCCGCCAATATTTTCGTGGCGGGTTTTATTGGTTCGCCAGCTATGAACATCTTTCGGACTCGACTACATAAAAATGAGCGGGGAATTCTTATGATTAATTTTGGCGAACAATTCTTAAAGATCGGAGCATCTACCCTCAGCCGTTACCCACAGTTAGAAAGGTATTGCGATCAGCCAATTCTGGTGGGTCTGCGACCAGAAGCTTTTTCTGTTGCGCCGTCCCCCGCGAATAGCTCAATTGCCGTTGATGTGAAAACTGTAGAAGCCCTAGGTCATGAAATGATTGTTTATGCGGTGGCTCCGATCGACAAAATCGACACCGATGATCAATCTGGTGAACCAGATGGGGGAAGACAACTCAGTGCTGAGGGGCAGCATAGTTCGATATTGACTGCTCGGGTGGCGTCATCTCGCACGATCCAAGCAGGGCATCGGCTGAACTTAAGTGTAGATGACAGCCAGATGTATTTGTTTTCGATCGATGGTGAAAGAATTCAGTAAATATTTCTCAAGGAGAAAAATTTTGAATGACTGATGGCTGGATAAGCACAATTATATGACTGTCTGTTTTTAAGGCTCGGTTAGATGGGTTGATTCAAACACTGCTGAATAAATCGCTCTGGTAGCTGCCGACCAGCGCCCCAATGTAAATGCAAATAAGAAGCATGAAGCTGTGGCGAATGCCAACCCTCCCATAAATCGCCCCCCGGCGACATCGCCGTCAACACCCGTCGCTGCATCTGAAACAAAGGACTGGTTGATTCGATCGATAGACTCGATCGATGAAATTCATGACCGCGTACCATCTCTCCCTGCACCAACAATGGCGTATCCGCCTGCGCCACTGCCGTTCGATAACCCAATGTCAACCGCTTTCCCATCCGTGCCTGCGTCGGCAATATCCCCACCATTGGAAAACTACCACCCTCAAAATCTGCGATCGATTCCGTCAGATACATCAAACCCCCACATTCGGCATAAGTCGGGATCCCCGCCAAAACTCTCGACCGCACGGCTGCTCGCATTAACCCATTCTCCGCCAACTGCTCTGCAAACATCTCTGGGAAACCACCGCCAAAATATAGCCCCTGCACCTCCGGCAACACCTCATCTCGCAGCGGACTCCAGTAATATAACTCCGCCCCCAACGACTCCAAAATCTCCAGATTTTCGGCATAGTAAAAGCTAAAAGCCTCATCCCGCGCCACCCCAATCTTGACCCGTGGTGCCACCTGAGCTGGGATAGAGATCGGAGTCGGAGTCACCTGCAACAACGGCAGTAAACGTTCCCAATCAAAACATTGCTGACCGATCACTGCCAATCTACCGACTATTTCCTGCAACTCTGACAGCTCATCTGTAGGTACCAATCCCAGATACCTGTCGGGTAAACTAATGGCATCCTCCCGCCGAAACACCCCCAGAATCGGCAGCTGTAAGGGATCCAAAGCCGCTCTCAAGATTTCTAAATGTCGATCGCTGCCCACCCGATTCAACACTAATCCGGCAATTTGTAGCTGTGAATCGAAACTACAATAGCCTTGCACCAACGCCGCCACCGACTGCGACATACTCTGACAATTCACTACTAATAACACTGGTAAATCTAGTTGTCGGGCCACTTGTGCCGTACTACCGTAACCTGGCGGATCGATCGCACCATCAAATAGTCCCATCACTCCTTCTATCACGGCCAGCGACACGTCTTGAGTGTGGCTAGCAAAGCACTGAGGCAGGTACTCTGCTGAAGTCAGCACCATATCTAAGTTATAGCAGGGGCGACCAGTGACATAGGCATGAAACATCGGGTCGATGTAGTCTGGGCCGACCTTAAAGGATTGCACTGGCTGTCCCTTGGCTCTGAGCGCTGCCAAAAGTGCTAAGGTAATGGTTGTTTTGCCACTGCCACTGCGTTCTCCTGCAATTACTACCGCCATTTGTTCTAGCCTCCGGTTTCTCCAGCCCAATCGTGGCACACTTTACCGAAATTCGCCATGCTGCAACGCTTTTTCACTGCTGACCGTGCTCAAAAGCTCACCCCTTATCTATTCCTAGCTCCGGCGTTGATCGGACTCGGTTTAACCGTTTTTCTCCCGGCGCTGCAAGCCTTTTATCTAAGCTTCAATTCCTACAACATTTTTGATGGCAGCACAACTTGGACGGGCTGGGAAAATTTTAATAAGTTGATACAAGACCAAGTTTTTTGGCAGACAGTTCGCAATACGTTGCTGTATTTGTTGTTTGTAGTGCCAGCCTTAGTTTTTCTACCCTTAGCATTAGCGATCGCAGTCAATCAGAAACTGATGGGCATTAGTTGGTTTCGAGCCGCCTACTACGTCCCGGTGCTGATCTCGATGGTGGTGGCCGGGATTGCCTGGAAGTTTATCTATGCCGAGAATGGTTTGCTGAACCAATTGCTACAAGCGATCCAGCTGCCGCCAGTGGAATGGCTGACTAGTCCTTCGATCGCCCTTTTTAGTGTGATGATCGTAACGATTTGGAAGGGTTTGGGCTATTACATGGTAATTTACTTAGCTGGTTTACAATCGATTCCGGCAGATTTGTATGAGGCGGCCTCGATCGATGGCGTGGACGGGGTGGCCAAACATTGGGATATCACGATTCCGTTGATGCGTCCCTATATGGCTTTGGTGGCGGTGGTGTCGGCGATTGCAGCTACTAAGGTATTTGAAGAGGTGTATGTGATGACTCAAGGCGGTCCGCGCAATAGCTCGAAAACGGTGGTTTACTATCTTTACCAGCAAGCTTTTGGTAGTGATCAGAATCTGAGCTATGCCTGTACGATCGGACTTGTATTGTTTTTGGTGATTTTGGTGTTGTCGATTATTAATCTGAAGCTTTCTGATGGCAAGGTCATGTAAAAGGCCACCTCTAACAAGGCAGAATCTTGGGGGAAGGCTTCGATCAATGAAATCGATTTCATCATTCGGTTTCCAGCAGACCGACAGTTGAAGATCAAGATGTCAAGCGCCAGGTAATTAATCTATATTTTTGTTTCAGCGGATTTCACTGTCATGGCTCAATCAATCTCTGGTGATCTCGTTCCATCAATCGCACCGATCGATCGACAGTATCGCTACCTGCCAACTTCAGTATTTTGGAGTCACTATATGATGACCCGATCGTCAAATCAATGTAACAAGAGCATCCTCGCAGTTCTTCCTAGTATTTTCACACTAGTAAGAGCTGTAGATTATTAGAATAGTCATGAAGGGAATTCTTCCAAGTTTAATTGGAAGAGTTTTATTATTTTGGCAAGTTTTATGACCGAAATTTTTACAGCGGCTGAGATTGAGGTTTTGTCAGCGGAGATCGACAGTTGCAAGAATTACGTGAACTGGGTATGACCTTACTCCGATAAACTCGCGATCGCATACCGTAACCACTCTTCCACATTTTGACTGGCCATAATCGTTTCATTCCGACTCACCGCTTGTAGCGCCTGCCGCACCTCTAAATCACTATAGCCTAACGCCAACAGCGTCGATTCTACCTCCGATTGGAGCTTGGTATCCAGATCACCATCCAGTTCAATCAAATTCAAATCCACCACCTCCCGCCACTGCTTGAGCTTAGTTTTCAGCTCTACCGTTAGCCGCTCCGCTGTTTTAGTCCCAATTCCCGGCGTTTTGGTCAGTAGTTTGGTATTACCTAGGACGATCGCCTGCACCAACTCGGTCATTCCCAAATGATCAATCAACACAATTCCAATACTCGCCCCCACCCCACTGACTGTAATTAACTGCCGAAATAAATCCCGCTCGGTCGCTTCACCAAAACCATATAGCGATGTTTGATCTTCTCGCGTTTGTTGATGGGTAAACACCTGTACCTCCACTTGGCGCGGAAAAGTGCTGCTGCTGGGCACCTGTATTTCATAGCCCACCCCCTGCACCTCCAACACTAAAATTGTTTTGGTGTTACTCAGCTTTTGGACATCGGCGACTACGCCTTTTAGGTAACTAATCATCGGTAAATGCTATTGGATAAACAATTGGTATAACTATCTGGCAGGTCTTCACTCCAAAACGGTGAAAACGCCGATTAGCAGCCAATGATACCGCTTTCATGATAAAATTGAACTAGTAATTATCACAGTCGGTAGAGAAGCATTCCATGACTTACTCCCAAGAGCGGATTATTCCGATCGATCTTCGCCAAGAAATGTCTAGCTCTTACCTGGAATACGCCATGAGCGTGATTGTCGGGCGCGCTCTCCCCGATGCCCGCGACGGCCTGAAGCCAGTCCATCGGCGGATTCTATATGCCATGCACGAGCTAGGTCTGACCGCCGACCGGCCATTTCGGAAATGTGCCCGAGTCGTTGGGGAAGTATTGGGTAAGTATCACCCCCACGGTGATACCGCCGTTTATGATGCCTTGGTACGCATGGCACAGGACTTTTCGCTACGCAGTCCGCTCATTAATGGTCATGGAAACTTTGGATCGATCGACAATGATCCGCCCGCCGCTATGCGGTACACCGAATCCCGTTTGCAAGCCCTGACTCAGGAGGCATTGCTGCGCGATATCGAATGCGAAACCGTCGATTTTGCCGATAACTTTGATGGCTCCCAGCAAGAACCAACAGTATTGCCCGCCCGTGTGCCACAGTTGCTGATGAATGGCTCTTCTGGGATTGCCGTGGGGATGGCCACCAATATTCCGCCCCACAACTTGGGTGAAGTCATCGATGGACTAACTGCTCTCATTGCCAATCCCGAAATTACTGATCTGGAATTAATGCAGTACATTCCGGGGCCAGACTTCCCTACTGGCGGTCACATTCTGGGTGTTGCGCCGATTAAAGAAGCTTACACTACTGGTCGCGGTTCAGTGGTGATGCGCGGTGTGGCTACGATTGAAACACTAGAATATCCTGGTCGTCCTGATCGCGAAGCAATTATTATTACCGAGCTACCCTTCCAGACCAACAAAGCGGCGATGATCGAGCGCATCGCCGAAATGGTCAACGAAAAGCGGCTCGAAGGCATTTCTGACATTCGGGATGAGAGCGATCGCGATGGAATGCGAGTGGTGATCGAGCTGAAACGTGATGCCTATCCTCGGGTGGTGCTCAACAATCTGTACAAACAAACGCCGCTGCAAAGCAATTTCGGCTGCAACATGTTGGCGATCGTCAATGGCAAGCCAGAATTACTCACGCTCAAGCAATTTTTGACGGTTTTCTTAGATTTTCGGATTATTTCGATTACCCGCCGCACCCAGTATGAACTGCGTAAAGCCGAAGAGCGCGATCACCTGCTCCAAGGTCTATTAATTGCCCTCTCCAACATGGAGGCCATGATCCAGCTGATTCGGGGTTCTGCTGATACAGCCTCGGCCAAGCAGGAAATGCTCGATCGGTTCCAACTTTCTGAAGTCCAAGCGGATGCCATTCTGCAAATGCAGCTACGCCGATTGACCGCGCTGGAATCCGACAAAATTCATCTCGAACATGACGAACTCCAAGTCAAAATCATCGATTTCCAAGATATTTTGGCTCGGCTAGAGCGGATTCTAGAGATCATTGTCACCGAAGTTACCGAAATCAAAACTGCCTTCTCCACACCTCGCCGCACCCTCATCGAGCATAGCGGTGGTGGCTTAGAAGACATCGATTTGATTGCTAACGAAAAAGCTCTGATTTTGGTTACAGAACAGGGTTACATCAAACGGATGCCCGTAGCGACCTTTGATGTCCAAAGTCGGGCGACGCGCGGTAAAAAGGGCACAGGCATGAAAGATGAGGATGCGATCGAGCATTTTATTACCTGCTGTGACCACGACAGTATTCTGCTCTTTAGCGATCGCGGTGTGGTCTACCATGTCAAGGCTTACCAGATTCCAGCGTCTTCCCGTACTGCCAAAGGACTGCCACTGGTACAGATGCTACCGATTCCGCGCCACGAGAAAATCACTTCGGTGGTACCAGTCAGCGAGTTTAGCGATAACGAATATTTAGTGATGTTGACCCAAAAGGGCTTCATCAAAAAAACGGCGCTGGCCGCTTTTGCTAATATTCGGACTAACGGTCTGATTGCGATTTCTCTCGAAGAAGGTGATCAGTTACGCTGGGTACGCAGCGCCCGCGCCGAAGATAGCATTATTATTGGTACCAGACTGGGGATGGCTATTCACTTTCGGACTAGTCACGATCAGTTACGGCCTTTGGGCAGAGCCACACGCGGTGTTCGATCGATGTCTCTCAAGAAAGGCGACGAGCTGATTAGCATGGATATCTTGCCTAGCCAGGTTGTGGATGCCATTGCCGCAGCTACTGGTGGTGAGGCCACCGAAAATGATGTCGATGAGACGGCGATCGAGGTGGTAGATGTTGAAGTTGAAAGCACTGAAGTTGAAAATGCTGAAAGTGAAGAAGTAATTGCCTTGGCTGCTACTGGTCCCTGGGTCTTAGTTGTTACGACTAATGGTTTTGGCAAACGAGTGCCAGTGAATCAATTCCGGCTACAACGACGAGCGGGAATGGGCGTGATGGCTACCAAGTTCAAGAAGAAGGGCGATCGGATTGCGGCCATTCGAGTAGTCAATGCCGATGAGGAAATGATGATGGTGACTAGTCGGGGCATCATTATCCGGCAGGCAGTCAATGCAATTTCTCATCAGTCAAGGATGGCTACCGGGGTTAGGGTGCAGAAGCTAGATAGTGATGATGCTATTTTCGCGGTGGCGCTGGTACCGCCGGGTGAGGGGGACAGCGAACTGGTTGAAGAAGAATAAAATAACTGTTCTTTTATAAATAGTAGAAAAGGCTGAAGCTTTAAAGCTTCAGCCTTTTCTTAATCTAAACTACAAAATAATCGCTAATGACCTTAAAACTCGCGATCGATCTCTTGCGACAGTGGATGTAGCCATTCGTACATACTCAGTCAGTCATCTAGCACGCAATCAAAAAAAACTGGTGGTTAGCCACCAGTTTTAATTCATTAAATACCCATACTAGGTAAAAGCCTCATCAGTTAAACGATCGGAGCCATTCTGACATCATTGTTTATTAACAACTCTGATAACTCTTCGGAATCCACAGTTTCTTTCTCCACCAACATCACCGCCAGCTTGTCCAGAACACCTCTGTTTCCAACCAAAACATCTTTCGCTCGTTGATAAGCGACCGCCACCAACTCGCTAACTTCTGAATCAATCATCGACGCTGTTTCTTCCGAGAAATCTCTCTCAGTAGCAATGTCGCGACCCATAAACATATTGCTTTGCTGACGACCAAGGGCGACTGGCCCTAGCTTTTCGCTCATCCCATAACGCATCACCATTTGACGAGCTACCTTTGCAACTTGCTGCAAATCATTAGAAGCACCAGTAGTTACTTCTTCATCACCAAAGATGATTTCTTCGGCAATTCGACCACCCAGAGCTACCGCCATTTGATTTTGCAGATAGGAACGGCTGTACAAACCAGACTCCATCCGTTCTTCACTAGGCGTAAACCAAGTCAAACCACCGGCTTTTCCGCGCGGGATAATACTAATTTTTTGGACAGGATCGTAATCGGGCATTAGAGCACCGACTAAGGCGTGACCAGCTTCGTGGTAAGCAACTAAAGTTTTGCGCTTTTCGCTCATTACTCGATCTTTCTTCTCTGGACCAGCCAAAATCCGATCGATCGCATCATTCACCTCATCCATCGAAATTTCGGTCAGGTTACGGCGAGCGGCTAAGATTGCAGCTTCATTTAGCAAGTTAGCTAAATCGGCACCAGTAAAGCCAGGAGTCCGACGGGCAATCTTTTCGAGATCGACATCCTTGGAAAGGGTTTTGCCGCGCGCATGGACATGCATAACTTCTAACCGGCCAGCAAAATCTGGGCGATCAACAACCACCTGTCGATCGAACCGACCAGGACGGAGCAGGGCAGAATCTAATACATCGGGGCGGTTGGTGGCTGCAATGATAATAATGCCGGTATTGCCTTCAAAACCATCCATCTCGGTGAGTAACTGGTTGAGGGTTTGCTCCCGCTCATCGTTACCACCGCCCATGCCAGCCCCCCGTTGCCGACCAACGGCATCGATTTCATCAATAAAGACAATGCAAGGCGCTTGAGATTTTGCTTGTTCAAACAGGTCGCGTACCCGCGAGGCACCAACACCAACGAACATTTCCACAAATTCCGAACCAGAGATCGAGAAGAAGGGAACGCCAGCTTCACCAGCTACGGCCTTGGCCAACAGCGTTTTACCGGTACCAGGTGGGCCAACTAGCAATACACCCTTGGGAATTTTGGCACCCAAAGCAGTAAAGCGATCGGCATTTTTCAAGAAGTCTACAACTTCGGTCAGTTCCAATTTAGCCTGATCGATCCCGGCTACATCACTAAAAGTAACTTGCGAGTTTGGCTCCATCTGTACCCGCGCTTTGGATTTCCCAAAGTTCATGGCTTGGTTGCCAGGGCCATTCTGCGCTCGCCGAAATAGGAAGATTACACCGACTAGTAACAAACCTGGCAATAGTAAACCACTCAAAGCCCGGAACCAAATACTGTCGTCGGCTTGGGGCACTACGACAATATCAACTTTGTTGTCAGTCAAGATATTGATCAGCTGGGGATCGTTAGGTAAGTTGACTACGACCCGGCTATTATCTTTCTGGTTGGTAAAGATCGCTTTGGTTTTGTCCGAAGTTAAACCTACTTGGCTAATTTCTTTGGCTTTAACTTTGGTTACAAAAGTGCTGTATGGCGTTGTGGTCTGGTTTTGAGCTTGCTGTGGAAAGAAGCTGGTCGCCAAAGCGACCACCACGATCGCCAGTAATACGTATAAGCCTGCGCTCTTCCA
>JAYUSR010000158.1:0-42208 GCA_043755575.1 Synechococcales cyanobacterium | reverse complement strand
ATATCAAGGTCATAGAAAAGGGTAGTAATACCGGTGTCGGTGTAACCCTGTTGGGTGGTGTTGAAAAGCTTGTTTAGCTGATATCCAACTTTAAGATTGTGACGTCCAAAACCATTGAAGAGAAACGATGCGTCAGCATCTAATGTTCTGCGAGTCGACACGTCAAAATCGGTCTGGAAGTTGCTGGCAATGCTCTGGAAGCCGGCACTGCAGCCCGATCCGGCGATAGCGCTCGGAGTACCTGCGCCCGAACATATGAAGCGGGTAATACGAGGAATTCCGTAGGAGCCGAGTTTTTCATTCAAGAAATTGCGTCCGGCACGCACATTAAGGATCATCCAATTGGTTGGGTTATAGGTAACCTGACCATTGATGCTGTTTGAGTTCTGACGTCCGCCCTGATTACCCAGGAACTCAGAGCCGCGGCGGAGTCCGATCGACCCGCCAAAATTGGCTTGTTGCGGAACACCGGTCAAACCTTCGTCGAGGGTGGGAAATGCGCCTTCGACTTCGACGGGGTTCCAAAGGAAGGTCCCGAAAAGTCTCAGCCTCGATGTCGGCTGGGCATCAATACGGACGAGAGCCTGCTGATTGGTCGTCTTTGTTTGGTAGTCAATCGTTTCTCTGGTAAAACGTCATCGGCTTGCTTTTTGACCTGTTCTGATCCGGGCACAATCAGAGCGGTAACGCCAGGAGCTACCTGGTGGCCTTGTGCTACTTTGGCTGCTTCACGCAGGTCACTAATGCGGCCATTGGTGCAACTGCCGACAAAACAGACATCTACCTTGGTGCCAGTGAGTAGTTGTCCTGGTTGCAAGTCCATGTATTGATAGGCTTCTTGGGCGCTGCCTCGTTCGGACTCGGGCAACTGTTCGAGGGTAGGAATAGTTTCATTGATGCCAATACCCTGCCCCGGAGTAATGCCCCAGGTAACGGTGGGGGCAATGGTCGCGGCATTGATCGATACCACATCGTCATAAACGGCGTTGGCATCACTGCGTAAACTCTGCCACCAAGCTACTGATTTTTCCCAATCAGCGCTAGTGGGCGCAAATTCGCGGCCTTGTAAATAGTCGTAAGTCACTTGGTCGGGGTTAAAATAGCCGCAGCGGGCACCGCCTTCGATCGCCATGTTGCAGACTGTCATCCGCTCTTCCATATTCATCTGGTCGCAGGTGGTGCCCGCAAACTCGTAGGCGTAACCATTACCCCCAGAGACTCCCAGCTGGCGAATGATCTGGAGAACCACATCCTTGGCATAAACTCCAGGCGGTAGCTGGCCATTGACTTCGATTTTGCGCACCTTGAGCTTTTCCATGGCCAAGGATTGCGCCGCTAAGACATCCCGCACTTGACTGGTGCCAATACCAAAGGCGATCGCCCCAAAAGCACCATGGGTAGAAGTGTGACTGTCGCCGCAGGCAATCGTCATCCCCGGTTGGGTTAAGCCCAACTCCGGGGCAATCACATGGACAATGCCCTGCTTTCCAGAGCCTACGTTGTAGAATAAAATATCTTGTTCAGCGGTATTTCGTTCCAGGCGCTGCATCATTTCCTCGGCCATTCGATCGGCAAAGGGTCGAGCCTGGTTATCGGTGGGTACAATGTGATCGACGGTGGCGACAGTGCGATCGGGATACAAAACTTTCAAGCCCAATTCTTTCAACATGCCAAAAGCCTGTGGGCTAGTGACTTCATGGATGAGATGCAGGCCAATGAATAGTTGGGTCTGACCAGAGCGCAAGGTACCCACACTATGCAAATCCCAGACCTTATCAAACAATGTCCCTTGGCTCATGGTCTCTCTCTAACAGGTTGAATTAAATTGAATTGAATTAATCGGTACTGCCCATTCTAGCTATTTCTGGCACAAATCAACAGTCCTAGCAACGCGCCTGAATATTGAGATAAAATCTAAACCTGAAGACTGCACGAGAATTTCTATGAAACCACCCTATTTACCCACAGCGATCATTTTGACTGATTCCAACATTACTGTGGGTAAAACAATCCTAGATTGGACACCGCAACCAGGTGACTATTTGGAGCATGAAAACAGTACTTATGCGGTGTTGGAAAGGCGGCATCGCTATCAATATAAATCTGGTCGGTATCGCCTAGAGGAAATTGCTTTGCATGTGCAGCTGGCGACCCGTCCCACCGAACGGACGATCATTGCTGGTAAGTGGGTGATTGGTGATGCGACTTGTATTTACAATGCTCAGTCAGAGTTGTTACGTTGTGCTGTTTTACCGGCCGGCCCTTGCGCGGATTGTGGGTTCTATGTGTTTCAACCTAATGTCCCGGACTCCAATTGATCCAGATATATAAATTCAGGAGATTTTACCCCCGCTTCAGCTCTGATTTTTACCAATGCTGGAGATTCAAAAAATTGCTGGGCGTGATCGATCGATGTCCAAGCTGAAAAATGCACTATTTTGTTGGCATTATCTGCATATTTTAAAACCTGATAAGTTCTCTCTCCAGCTGCTTGGCGAAGGCTCACGGCATTGTCAAAAACTTTTTTCCATAACTGGTAGTCAGCAACTTCATGAATAATCAATACGTATTGCATAATTTTAGCTATATCTGTACTACAACAAACTTAATTTTAGTCTGGAATAACCAACTTGACTTCTAATATCTTGCAAGGTATCACTGCCTTTGTCGCCACCAATTTAGATGATGTAGTGGTCTTAATTGTGTTCTTCACCCAGATGGATAAAACTGAGCGTCCTGGGCATATTGTCATTGGTCAATATTTGGGATTTTGTCTATTGCTGTTACTCAGTTTGCCCGGATATTTTGGGGGAAGGTTGTTGCCACCTTACTGGATCGGTTTGTTAGGCTTGCTGCCTTTAGCGATCGGACTTCAGTTACTGTTCACCCGCAACCAAGATGATGACGAATCGGTTCAAATGGTTAGTAATCCTCTGCTATTAAAGCTTTCAGCTTTTTGCCCACCGCGCATTTTACAAGTAGTCGCCGTCACGGTAGCCAATGGTGGGGATAATATTGGTATCTATGTGCCACTGTTCGCCAGCAAGAATTTGATTGGTCTACTAGCAATCATCGGCACTTTTTTAGTGATGGTTGGCATCTGGTGCTGGCTGGCTTGGCGCTTGGTCAAACAGCCCGCAATTGGCCAGCTGTTTAGCAAATATGGCGATCGATTAGTCCCTTGGGTATTTATTGCTTTGGGCTGCTATATTCTTTATGAGAGTGGCACCATCGCGTATTTCTTTAACGTCCATTCGATCGCTAAGTGAAAGAATTTATCATGACTAAATCAGAAGATTTTATTAGTAGATTTATCGTGCCCCCTCTGCAAGGTCGCAAGGCAAGAGGCGATCGGCATATTTCATTGCAACAAGACTACAACCCAGCTGATAAAGCTGATTTTCTAGAGAAAGCTGAGGGACAAAAAAGATTACAGACTGGAATTGCAGCACTCGCTCAATATCAAAATGTGTTGTATGCCCAAAACACCTACGCGCTGCTAATTATTTTCCAGGCAATGGATGCCGCCGGGAAAGACAGCACGATTAAACATGTTATGTCTGGAATTAATCCCCAAGGTTGTCAGGTGTTCAGCTTCAAAGTGCCTTCCACGGAGGAGTTAGACCACGACTACCTCTGGCGATATTTTAAAGCGCTACCAGAAAGGGGGCGCATTGGTATTTTCAATCGCTCTTACTACGAAGAAACTTTGGTCGTGCGAGTGCATCCAGAAATTTTAGAGCAGCAGCAATTACCTCCCCACTCTAAAGATCAGCATATCTGGAAACAGCGTTTTCAGGAGATCAACAATTTTGAGGAATATTTGGTCAGGAACGGAGTTGTAGTTCTGAAGTTTTTTCTAAATGTTTCTAGAGAAAAACAGAAAAGCCGTTTTCTAGAACGAATCGACATGCCAGAAAAGAATTGGAAATTTTCAGAAAGTGATGCCCAAGAGCGAGAACGCTGGAATGATTATATGAAAGCTTATGAGGATGTCTTTAACCACACCAGTACTACTTGGGCACCATGGTATATCATTCCAGCCGACCATAAATGGTTCACTCATTTAGCTGTGGCTGAGATTATTTGCCAAAAACTAAAGGAACTTGATTTGAAGTATCCAGAAATTAGCAAAGAAAAAAAGCAGGAGTTATTGATCGCCAAGCAGATTTTGGAAAGTCAAACATAAAATGACTGTTTTCCATTCTCCAGAACGAGCCATTTTAGATGGCTAAGAGTCCTGAAGCGCGGCCAGTGGTAGAATAATACCTCCGCCTAGGACTACTTCACCGTCATACCACACAGCAGCTTGGCCTGGTGTAATACCGAATTGGGGTTCGTCGAAAACGATCTTTGCTCGACCATTTGGTAAAGGAATAAATGTGGCCGGGGCAGTAGTCGATCGATATCTAATTTGGACAGCTGCCTTGATTGGTGAGGCGGGTGGGGCGATCGATACCCAGTTGATCCGATCGACCACAAATTCTGAGCTGTGGGTTTCCGCTCGTGAACCTACCACCACCTGATTTTTGCCCACATCCAAAGACACTACATACAATGGTTCGGCTGCCGCCACCCCAATGCCCCGCCGTTGACCGATCGTATAGTGATGTACACCAGCGTGCTGACCCAGAACTTGGCCTTGGCAACTCACAATGTCCCCTGGTTTCTCTGGCAGATATTGATCCAAGAAAGACTGCATCGAACCGTGTTTTTCCACCAAGCACAGATCCATACTCTCCGGTTTTTCAGCAGTGGAAAGACCGAGTTGGTTGGCGACTTGGCGGGTTTCAGTTTTGCGCATTTCACCCAAAGGAAATAAAGTTGCCGCCAACATCTCTTGAGTTAAGTCGTAAAGAAAATAGGATTGATCTTTAGTTTTGTCTACTGCCCGTTGCAATTGATAGCGGCCAGTATCCACATTAAAATCAATCCGAGCGTAGTGACCAGTGGCAATTCGATCGATCCCCCATTGCTCTTGAGAATATTTCACCATCGGGCCAAACTTGACCGCACTATTACATTGCGAACAGGGCAACGGCGTAATACCCGCTTCGTAGCCAGTGACCAAATAGTTCACAATGTATTTTTCAAACGTCTCACGGCTATCAACGATATGATGTTCGATGTTCAACTGTTCGCAAATCCGCGCCGCATCGGTCATGCCTTCCGAACAACACTGCCCCTTGCCCTTCATCAGCCACAAAGTTAAACCCACCACTTCGTAACCCTGGCTACAAAGCAAGGCCGCCGCCACGGAGCTATCTACACCCCCAGAGAGGCCAACGACAACTTTTTTCATGATCTTCTTAAATCAATTTGACTAGTTCTTACATTTTATTATGGCTTACTTTTCCGAACCCGCTGATATCCGTGATTTGATTGCCGACTATGCCCAAATGAAATGTTTGTGGCTAGATACAGAGGTAGCCGATTGCTTTACGCGCCAACCGCGCCTCTCCCTAATTCAAATATCTCATGTGGCGGATGATCTAGAGGGCGATCGATCATCGGTACTGGATGTTTTGGATCGATCGGATTTAGTGGCCGAATTTGTAAACGCGATCATGAGTAATCCCCGCATTGAAAAAGTATTTCATAATGCTTCTTTCGATCTACGCTACCTAGGCGGTGCCCAAGCCACCAATGTGACCTGCACCCTCAAGATGGCCAGAAAAATGCCAGTGCAATTATTACCTGTCCAGAACCACAAGCTCAAAACCCTCGCTGAACACTTCATCCCCAACGTCACGGTCGATAAAAGCGAGCAAGTTAGCGACTGGGCACGACGACCGCTAACTGCCAACCAGCTTTTTTATGCCCAAATGGATGTGGTGTATTTGGCGCAGATTCATCAAAAACTGCTAAAGCTCCAAGATCAGACCGCAAGTATTGACCCCATGATTGATAATGTGGCCGAGCTATCGTGCTATTACCAAGAATTAGAAAATAGGCTGAAGCCTTTGCTGATGGAGCGCGACCAACTTAAAGAGCGTTTGCAAACGGCAATGACTGCCCAGAAATTAACTGAAACAGCGGATTATAAACTGCAAACCCAGAACCGAACAACTCAAAAAATATCTTTAGCTGAGCTAAAAGCTTTGTCCCTGGATCATCTAGATCAAGATATTCAAATACCCTTATCCAAAGAGCTTCAGGCACAGCTCGGAGATCTAGTCGAAAAGCTATCGATCGCCGTGGAACAGACTCAGTTTATTTCTCTAAAAATGAAAAAAAGCTGAAATGATCCCCAGCCCTCTTCCCATCACTAGAAATTAGTTGTAGCATTGATCCCATATATAAAAAAACCTTATAAGTATTGATGGGGATCGCCATGCAAGCTATTGACGACAGAAGCTGGAGTACCGAAGTTTTAAGTCTATCTCGCCTTACGCCCATCTTGGTTAACTTTGGTGCTCCCTGGTGCGGGCTGTGCCGGGTTTTACAACCATTGCTCAATCAGTTTGAACCCCATCAATCCGGTCAAGTCAAACTGGTGAATATCAACACCGACGAAAACCTGAAATTGGCCAACGCCTACCGCATCACCACCCTGCCCACACTTTTATTAGTGATTGATGGTGAAATTGTCCAGAGATTAGAACAGTTCCGCGATCGAGAAGATTTGCGCCGGAGCCTAGAGCAGATTGTAATTCCCGCCGCAGCGGTTTCGGTTTAAATATTTTAATTTGCAGAAATGTTAATGATTCACGGCCAGTGAGACTAGGCGCGATTATGATGATGTAAGGTACTTTACACTCTTTTTCTACAGCAAGAGTGCTAGCATCTACTGGACTATTATTAATCGAGCTAATGGAATCACTTTATACATATGCGTGGCTGATTCCGGTTCTGCCGTTGTTGGGAGCCATGCTAGTTGGTTTAGGGTTAATCTCTTTCAACAAGTTTACGAACAGCTTGCGGCAGGTGAATGCCATCGTAATTATCTCTTTGCTCGGCGCGGCACTAGCCATGTCTGGGGGCTTGCTCTGGAGTCAAATTCAAGGTCATGCGACCTACTTGTACTCCTTTGACTGGGCAGCAGCCGGAGATTTTCACCTGACAATGGGCTACACCGTCGATCACCTGACAGCGCTAATGTTAGTGATTGTCACCACGGTGGCCTTGCTAGTCATGATTTACACTAACGGATACATGGCTCATGACCCCAGCTATGTCAGATTCTATGCCTACTTGAGCCTATTTAGCTCCTCAATGCTGGGTTTAGTACTTAGTCCCAATTTGGTACAGGTTTACATTTTTTGGGAATTGGTGGGGATGTGTTCCTACCTATTGATTGGTTTTTGGTTCGATCGCCAAGCCGCCGCCGATGCCTGTCAAAAAGCCTTTGTGGTTAACCGGGTTGGAGACTTTGGTTTATTGCTAGGGATGCTCGGTTTGTACTGGGCAACTGGCAGTTTTGATTTTGTGATCATGGGCGATCGGCTGCAAGAGCTAGTTAGCTCCGGCGCGATCAGCAGTGGTTTGGCCATTCTATTTGCAGTACTAGTATTTATGGGGCCAGTGGCCAAATCAGCACAGGCCCCTCTCCATGTGTGGCTACCTGATGCGATGGAGGGACCAACACCGATTTCGGCCTTAATTCACGCCGCCACGATGGTAGCAGCGGGGGTATTTCTGATTGCCCGGATGTATCCAGTGTTTGAGCATATTCCGGCTGTAATGAACGTAATTGCCTGGACCGGTGCTACGACTGCTTTCATTGGTGCCACCACCGCTATTACCCAAAATGACATCAAAAAAGGCTTAGCCTATTCCACGATGTCTCAGTTGGGCTACATGGTAATGGCTATGGGGGTCGGAGCCTACTCGGCTGGCCTATTCCACCTCATGACCCATGCTTACTTTAAAGCCATGCTCTTCTTGGGTTCCGGCTCAGTAATTCATGGCATGGAAGAAGTAGTTGGCCACAATCCAGCTTTGGCACAGGATATGCGATTGATGGGCGGTTTGCGTAAGCACATGCCAATCACCGCTCTAACTTTTTTATTGGGCACCTTGGCTATTTCTGGAATTCCGCCCTTCGCTGGTTTTTGGTCTAAAGATGAAATTTTGGGCGAAGCTTTTAAAGCTAATCCAGCTTTGTGGGTGGTGGGCTGGTTGACTGCTGGCATGACGGCTTTTTATATGTTCCGCATGTATTTCAGCACTTTTGAAGGTGGTTTTCGCGGTCAAGATGAAAGCATTAAAGCCGAGTTGCTAGGGTTGCCAAACTTTGGCCCCGGTGCCATGAACGTGCAAGAGCTAGCTCAGCCAGATATTCAGGACGATCACCATCACGCCGATACACCGCATGAATCGCCTTGGAGCATGACTCTGCCGCTAGTAGTTTTAGCCTTGCCTTCGGCTTTGATTGGTTTAGTCGGTACCCCTTTCCATAATTACTTTGCCGAGTTCATTCATGCCCCCGGAGCCATGGAAGCTACTCACGAGTTTGACATGATGGAATTCTTGATCATGGGTGGTAACTCGGTGGGTATCGCTTTAATTGGGATTACCTTGGCTTCGTTGATGTATCTGCAAAAGAAAATTAATCCGCGTGAGATTGCGGCTAAGATTCCAACTGTCTATCAGTTATCACTAAATAAGTGGTATTTTGATAATGTCTATAACCAAGTATTTGTTACGGGCTTACGACGCTTAGCGCGGCAAGTCATGGAAGTGGATTATCGGGTGGTAGATGGGGCAGTGAACATTACTGGTTTAGCTACCTTGCTGGGTGGTGAAGGACTGAAGTACTTTGAGAATGGTCGTGCTCAGTTTTATGCCCTGATTTTCTTTGGTGCTATTTTGATCATGGTGGTGGTGTTTGGGGTGACTTAAATCATCGCTAAGTATTGCCACAAATAAAAAATGACCAGCTAGATATTAAGCCTAGTTGGTCATTCTATTTCTGATTGTTAATGATCGCCGGATACTTGAAAGATTTTGAATCAAAGCTCTTTATTACAACTCAGCTTAAATATTGACTCCATTCTGCCAGCGCTGCGGGTGAACCGTACCAAGGATCTTTTGATCGGGGAGAGTGTTTAATATTTTCAATGACCAAATTCTTAGCACCAATTAAATGTGCTGCTTCGATCGGAGTAATGCCATCGCCCCAGGTATTACCAGTACCACAAGTTAATTGATAACTTTGGTAAGCCAACAGGCTGCCCCATTTACGCTCTCCGTACACTGACTTTCCGGCCACACAGAAATAACTCACATCTGGATAAAAAGCCCCCGGATAATTATCATTGACAAAGTTCAAATTCTTTTTTGTCCACTTTTCACCGCTAAATTGGGGTGTCCCCAGGCAAATTAAAGTAGCCACTTGCCTGTGGGCATTCCACAGACCCGCGTCAGCATTAACATCATTGTGGATAGTGTAGGGCAACTCTCCTAAGTACATGCGAGCAATCCAGCCCCCAGCGGAATGACCGATCAAGTTAATTTTATCTACTCCTGGCTCGGCCAATGCCGCTGTTACAGTTTGGTGTAATAGGCGTAAAATTGGTACCATTGATCGACCGCCAATCGTCGGCACCCAATCACTAAAACGCACGGGCACTAAGGTAGTGGGAAAACCTTGTTGAGTTAAAGCTTCAGCTAGTGAAAGGTAAGCGGTAGAACTTTCTAGATATCCAGGTAAAATAACAGTCGGGAGCATGGGCAGAGAATTGATAATTGTTTTCTATTTTCGGCGATCGCGTCAACGCGCGCTTGCCTGATCGCGAGAATTTTGGGGTAGCCGGATGCTGCCGCCTCAAAACCATGCTCAACTAATCCACCACTCTGACCTATTCATCTGGTAGTATCGACTTTGACATGCTAGATACTTCTTTCCCCCGTCCTCAATCGTCAAAGTCCGCTATCTTATCTCAGGTGGTGGCGGTTGTCATTTCTACTGGGATAAATTATCTCCTGGCTAGCAATTTAGGCTTACTTGCGCGGTTGAATACCCTCCCCAGTCGTCCACTGATCGGTGGGGTAAAGGTCGTAGAACTTACCCCGGCCGAGAAAACGCGCGTTCCCGCTGCGGCAAAAGCAGATCCTCTGACCCTGACACCCAGTCTGCCCAACCCATCGTCAACGGCTCTGCCACCTTTTGGTCAAAGTAATCCGCTGCCTAGCAATCAGGCTCCAGGGGTGTTGCCTTTCCCGACTGTTACCCCCAAGCAATCTCGTCCCCAAAAGCCCAATTCTTTTAGTCCTAAGACCAAATCCAAGAACCCACTTTCTCAAGGCGTGCCGGTGGCACCACCAAAACCATCGAGACCCAGTAAGCGATCGATCCCCATAAAAACCGGTATTGCATCACCCACAAGCTTAGACACTGAGCCGCTTCAGACCCCAGGTATTAAGCTCACTCCCAAGCCAACATCCGATAACCTCGACGGCCTCCCAACGCCGCCAGCCAGACCTCCTAGCAGCACTCCACAGACACCTGAACCCAACACATCAGATAATAACCAAACGCCTTCCGAAGACTTAAAAACAGCGTTGAGAAACAGTGATGAAATTGTGAAGGGTTTGCCGCCTGGGCCGGTTCTACTCGGTAGCAAACTAGATTCTCAATCTTATCCTCCTAATAAATTTAGAATTGCGCGGGCGGCCAGCAATAATGGGTATATGGTCATTCTTGTTAGCGTCGAACCAGATCTAAAGTCAAGTCAATTGATTACAGATATTAAGAGAATTGCTCCATCCAATAACCTCAAAAAACTTGATGAAAGTCTTAAACCCCAAAAGCTAATCGATACAATTATTACCGATCCTCCATTTGCAAAATTGCTTGACCAGGCTCAAAGCAAAGCCCGCGATAGTTATAAAAATCTTAAAACTAAACCCGCCGTGGTGTACTATCGCTTTCCCATTCCATTTTTAGTTTCCCCTTCTTTACGATAAATTTTTCCATGGATGCATTTTTTCGCCAGCAATTATTAACCGCTGTGCCGCGCCTGCATGAACTAATCGACAAGTTCTCCCGAGCCAGAGTATTAGTAATTGGCGACCTGACCCTCGATGAATTCATGGTGGGACAGACTGAACGGATCTCGCGAGAAGCACCCGTCTTAATCTTGCGTCATGAGTACACCCGCCAAGTCCCCGGCGGAGGTGCTAATGCTGTTTATAACCTGGCCAAACTCGGTGCTCAAGTTAAAGCGGTGGGATTGGTGGGTAACGATATCCAGGGCGAAGCCCTGCGCCAAATTTTCCAAGAGGTGGGCATTAACACCCAAGGCATATTAGTTGATGCCGATCGACCGACCGTGACTAAAACCCGCATTTCTGGCCATGCCCGGCAGTCCGTGACTCAGCAAGTGGTGAGGATCGATCGGAAGTCTGAGCAATTGCCTGCGATCGAACTGCAAAAAGCCCTAGCAGAATATATTCGCCAGGAATCGGTAGGAATGGATGCTATTGTTTGTTCTGACTATGGGGACGGGGTATTTGTGGGTCATAGCGGCGTATCGCCAGTCATTGGCGCGGCTCTGCACCATCAGCGATGTATCGTAGATGCCCAAGCCGATCTCGGTCGCTATCAAGGGGCAACGATTTTTACGCCGAATTTACCCGAGGCCGAGCTAGCCGCTGGTTATGCGATCGATCGTCCGGCGGTGCTCACTCAAGCTGGGCATGAGCTGATTAAGTTAACCAATGCTAAACAGATGTTGATTACCAGAGGTGATGAAGGCATGAGTTTGTTTGAAGCTCATGGTCAACAGCAGCACATTCCAGCCTTTAATCGCACCGATGTATTTGATGTGACAGGTGCCGGTGATACCGTGGTTGCGGCTTTAACATTGGCGCTCAGTGCCGGAGCAAGTTTTTGGGAAGCCGCTGTGCTCGGCAACTTAGCAGCCAGTATTGTGATTCGGCAGGTGGGAACAGCCACCACTAATCCAACAGAGCTAAAAGCGGTACTGGCGGAAATTTTGGAAGATTAACTATTACTCAGTTAACTGATGGAAAGCGAGGTTATTGCGTAAATTCATAAAGTTGGGATCAGTACGGGCGGCATTGCGGACGCTCGGATTCAATTGAATCGCTTGCTTCAAACTAATTAAAGCCGATTCGTAATCACGCAACTGCGCTTCATAACAAGCTCTTTGATACCAAGCATCTACCGACCGGGAGTCAACTTCTACTGCTCGATCGATCGTTGCCAGCGCTTTCGGAAATCTCCCCAGTTCAGCCCAGAGATTAGCTTTGCTGACCCACAGCTGCACGTCATCTGGGTCTATTTCTAAAGCGCGGTTGTACATATCGATCGCTTGCTCCGGTCGATCCATAGCTGATAATAATAGCCCCGAATTTTGCCACAAACTCGCCACACTAGGATTAATTCTCAAAGCTGCTTGATAACAATCTAGAGCCTCATCATAATAGTTAAGATGACAAAGAGCCGTACCCTTTAACCACCAAGCGTCAAAGTGCTGCGGATTTTTATCTAAGTCCCGGTTCAGAAGTGCAACTGCTTCCGCATAGCGCTGTTGTCTAATTAAATCTTCACTTTTCTCGATGATAGTTGCTGAAGGAGGATGAGTAAATTTACGGCTGACGGCAAAGACCACAATTATTCCTAGTAATATTGGTAGTGACCACTGCTTAAAAAGATCTTGGCCAATCCTGGTTGTTGATATTGGTATACCTAAAGCTCCTTGAGTAATTGTGGTGGCAGCTGCTTGTAAGAAATTACCAAAAGGTGGAACTAGCCATAGCAGCAATAACAATCCAAAAAAGCCGTATTGGTAAAGCGGCTGAAGACGCGATCGAATCCGCCGAGAAAGAAAAGGTTCAATGATGCCGAACCCGTCGATCGAGGGAATAGGCAATAAATTAATTAAAATTCCCCACACCTGTATCCAAATTAAGAAAGCTAGCGCGGGCTGTACCCAAGAAACTGGGCTAGGAAATACTCGCCAGATTCCGGCT
Source organism: Synechococcales cyanobacterium (assembly GCA_043755575.1). Classification (GTDB taxonomy): domain Bacteria; phylum Cyanobacteriota; class Cyanobacteriia; order Cyanobacteriales; family Chamaesiphonaceae; genus JAAFHZ01. The sequence goes on along the minus strand of JAYUSR010000158.1, from coordinate 29,266 downwards.
AATCCCACCACAATTAGGATGCTGGCGATGGGACCAGCGGCAGCTACGGCACTTTGCCACCAACGGCTGCGCAGATTCTGATGATTGATATAGACTGCCGCACCGGGTAAACCAATGCCACCCATCATCAAAAAAAGTAGGGGCAAGATTAACGAATAGCCCGGTTCAATATATTTGAAGGGATTGAGAGTGAGGTAGCCTTTCTCTTTGACAGAAGTATCACCGCCCCAATAGGCCAGAATGGCATGGCTAAATTCGTGCAGACAAATAGAAACTATCCAGCCAATGGAGACAAAAAGGGTTACTTCTAGCATTGCGATTAATCTTCAGTTCCCTTAATTTATCGCTAAAAGTGCAATTTATCCATTCCTGTATTGCCAGATTTTAATCGATCGATCTCGGCTGCCTGTAAAAAGTTGCTGGCCATCAGCACTGACTACCACGCTAGTAACAGAATCAGTATGACCAACGAGGGTATCGATCGCCTGACCAGTGGAGACCGACCAGACTTTGACAGTCCAATCCCAGCTGCCACTAAATAGAACCCCGCCACCAGGCGAAAACTTTAGGGTTGAGACCAACCAAGGATGACCAGCCAAAACTCGGAGACAAGTTCCAGTTTTAACATCCCAGAGCCGGATCTGTCGGTCTTCTCCGCCGCTGGCTAATAATTGACCATCGGGACTAAAGGCGATTGTCGTCACGGCTCCTATATGACCAGTCAGCTGTTGTTGCATGGTTTCCTCAGTCCAGATAACAATTGTGCCATCAGCACTGGCGCTAGCCAGGATACCTAGCGAGCTAAAGTCTACGGCTAAGACTTTTAGCTTATGACCGGTTAGCGTTTGGCACAGTTTGCCGGTTGATGCCTCCCATAATTTAATAGTTCGATCGCTACTCCCACTAGCTAACTGCTGACCATCCGGACTGAAAGCTACGGCATTAACGGCTAGAGCGTGGTTAGTTAGATGGTGTAAAACCTGATCTTGGCTCCAGATTTTGATTGATCGATCGCGACTACCACTAGCTAAAATCCGGCTATTACCGGGTTGGAAAGCCACTGTTTCGACAAAACCCTGGTGTCCCTTTAAAATGTAGCTAATTTTGTTCGTCGATAAATCCCATAAACGGATTGTTTTGTCTTCGCTGGCGCTGGCCATGTGATTAGCACTTACGGCGAGACCGATTATCCCAGCAAATATACCACTATGGCCAGTGAGCGTCTGGGTGCAATGCCACCGAGTCGGGGGGTTGGTGATGACTGATTTTGGTTTTGTAAACCTGGCTATTTCCGTCATCACATCTGCTGCTGAATGCCAGCGTTGATCTGCATCTGGCTGAATTAGTCGATCGAGAATACTAGCAATCTTTTCATCATGCTGATTCGCCACATTTGACAGCCAATAATCTCGCCATACCCATTTTTGTTCACTAATATCAAATAGACTGAAAGGATGAACACCAGTCAACAAATGAATGCCAGTCACACCCAAACTGTATAAATCACTGGACTCACCTGGATGACCTTGTAGTTGCTCGGGTGCACTATACACCGGATTAGCTAACGATGAAGTATTGGGTAACAGCTGATAGCCAGCCAAAGCTGCATCCCAATGAATATGTTCAGGTGTAATATCACCATGTAATTGTCCCTGAGAATGAAGACGTTGCAATCCGGGTAGAATATCTGCCAGGATTTGACCGATGCGATCGATCGAAATTTGACCCTGCATCATAATGCTAGCTTCCCAGTTACTACTGGGAAGCTGAATTCTCCTGATTTACTTCAGCAGATCATCTAAATTCACAAAATCCACCCCATCTTTTTTAATCACTAGCGGTTTTTGCTCGTTGGGAGGAGGCGTAGTTGATGGCTCAATCTTAGCTACCAAATTGAGATTGTTAGTTTCAGCTGCATCACTGGCTGGTTCTTTCGGCACTGCCACTACCGGGAAGTCGCTATCGCCATTCATTTCCTGGGCTTGCTTCCAGACCAACATGCCCATCAAACTATCCATCAAGCCGGAGCCATTCCCATTACCAGTAACCGAGACATCGGGCACTACCCGCACCTGTCGATCGCCAATCACCTGCATCAGCTGTAGCGCGGTATAGGCTTGGGAACCCAGCGATTCCACCCCGGCTTGGTAGGCATCGGCTTTAGCTTCCCCAGTTAACCGAATGGCTTCAGCTTCCCCAGTAGCTTGTTTGACCGTCGCCGAAGCCTTTAGTTCAGCAATATTCACACCCTGTTCAGCAGTTACCACTTCTTTTTGGATGTCGGCTAGAGCAGTTTCGCGCACTAGCTCTTGTCGTTGCGATTCAGCGACCCGCTGTACTTCGTAAGTTTTTTGTTTTTCCTCAGCCAGTTTGCGTTCCGTCAAGGTCTGCATTAGTTCTGTGGGCGGTTTAATCAGACCAATTAATGTGTCCACGGCCTGTACATCATAAGCCCGCAGGGCTTGACGAACATATTCGGCTGCCTCAGCCTGTCGATCGCCTCGGGCAATCAGAAAGTCGAGAATGGTGTATTCTTGGGCAGAGTTCCGGAAGTAGTTACCGACGATCGGACGCAGCACATGGTCTACTAAGTTCTGCATCGAACCCAGTCGGGAAATTACTTTGGGGGCATCGGCTGAGCCAACATGAATAATTTGGAAGACCTCAGTTTCGTAGGTGAAACCATCGCAAGACAAGAGCTGAAGCGCGGTGAGCTTAGCATCATAGCCATGTTCACCACTATAACGGGCGGTGAAATTCAACACGATGTTGGTGGTAGGGACTAGTTCCACCTTCATGATTTTGGTATTCAAGGGATGTTTACCTGGATTTAACGGCTCAATCCACACCCCGCGATCACCTTTATGTACCAAACTACCGTGAGCAAAGGAATCACCAGTGACATCTTGACTAGACTGGCCGACGTAGGAAATCACCACACCAACATAGCCGATCGGCACTTCTGTCATAGCTACTTCTTCGACCCGGACAAACCAGGGATTTAAGTTCCACGAACCGGAGAGCATCACCTGCTCTTGTAAACCCCGACTGCCGCCGCTATTGATAAAGACCTGAGCATTTTGAAAATTGTCATGCTTGGCAATCACCGGTCCAGCAATGGCGCCTTCTTCGATCGGAGCGCCATCCAAAGTGGTGACAATCCCCACTCGATCGGGTGCAATGCTAAAGACCCGTAACTGCTGTGGTGACATGCCATGTACAGCTGCACTAGTCGAGAGAATTACCTCAAATAATGCGGTATTGATCCGATAGGTACCAGTGGTGAGCACGGCCATTTGCCGCCCTTTTTCGCCACTATTGAGTAAGAACTTGCGGGCATCTTGAAAGTTGTCGGAATCGACGACCTTTCCCAGAATACGCTCTGGTGAGATCGCGCGGCCATCGTTGGCCACAATTAAACCGATCTCGTCTTGAGGAATTACGACTACTGGCTCTTTACGAATGCTGTATTGCAAAGGAAAAAAGCCAAAGTGCCAACCAGGGGGTAGGGTATCGGCTTGCAATCCGGCTTCGCCTTTCAAGGCAATTATTTGACCGGGAGGGAGATTATTTCGAGAAAATTTCTTGGTGATAATCCCGACTTCGCGCTCACCAATTACAATCAGACCGACGATCCAGCCCATTTTGGGTAGCAAGACCAGAATTAAGACGGTGCTGCCGATCGCGTAAGCCCAGATCGGAATGGTGAAGCCGCCGGAGTTGATTTGGGCAATTTGAACAGATTGGGCTTGGGCGGGTGGGGGTGAAGAGATATTGGCCACACTGCCAGTAGCTAAGACAGCAGCCGCAAACGGTAACACTAGTCGTCGCATAAATGATTTTTTCATTTTTACCGTAGGGCGATTGCCTTCTGGGGTGATGTAGAGGAGATCATTGATCTCTGTATTTCTATTTCAACACTAATTTTCTCGGAATTTCCAGTTGTCATATACATTTTTTTTATCAGAACCCCTATTTTGATCTCACCCCCAGCCCCTCTCTCGATGACGAGCGAGAGGAGTAAGAATCCGATCTCCCTTCTCCCAGATTTGGGAGAAGGGGTTAGGGGATGAGGGCGATTCATGTCTCAGATCAGCAATGCCGAAATTCTCTCGTTTGAATAATGGGTGATAGAAAGCGCGATCGAAACCCAATTTTGTTAATGCTGGGCAATAACCTTTCGGTAATAATCTTGCAGCTGATGCGTCGCAGCGCTCCAACTCCAGCGCTCCGCTTCTGACCTGGCCTGTCGGCGCAGCTTTTCTCGCCGGTACGGATCGGCTAAAAGCTTTTGAGTAGCCACGATCGATCCATTTTCATCCAACGGGTCAAAAAGATAGCCATTTTCACCATCAGTTACAATATCTGGAATTCCCCCAGACCTAGCCGCAATCACTGGGCAACCTGCCGCCATTGCTTCTAGCAAGACTAAGCCCAGCGTTTCGGTGCGCGAGGGGAAAACGAAAGCATCCGCTGAAGCATAGGCACTAGCTAATTCTTGACCTTGCAGATAACCCACAAAATGAGTATTAGTCCCAGCAAAATGAGTCTGTAATTGCTCCCGATGGGGTCCATCTCCAACAATCGCTAGTCTGGCCTTGGGCATTGCGGTCAAGATTGGTTTTAGTTGATCGATCTCTTTTTCGGCTCCCAGTCTGCCCACGTACAAGAGCAGCGGTGCCGTCGGATAACCTTGAGTCAATCGATCGCGCATCTGATCATTAGCTAGACTCGGGTCATACGATTCAGTATCCACACCCCTCTGCCACAAATCAGTACCCATAATCCCATGGTCAGCCAACTCCTTCACCATCACCGTCGAAGTGCATAAATTAATGCTGGCTTGGTTATGAGCTAATTTTAGTAGCTCCCACAACAGTCCCTCACACCAACCAAATCCATAGTATTTTATATATTTAGGTAAATGGGTATGGTAGGAGGCAATCAACGGTAGCTGCAACTGCTTGGCATAAAAAATCCCGGCTAAACCTAAAACTGCCGGGTTTACTACATGGATAATATCTGGTCGAAAATGTTCGATCGATCGGCCAATAGCTGGTCTCGGTAAAGCCATTTTCAGCTCCGGATAAAACGGCGAGGGAAAAGCTGGCACGCCAGTAATTATAGCGCCCTGATATTCGCGCAGTCCGCCCTCTGGGCAAAAAACCATTACCTGATGGCCATTGCGTTGGAGGTGTTCGATCGTATGGCGCAGACGGGTAACAATGCCATCTACTTTGGGCAGAAAAGTTTCAGTGAATAAAGCAACGCGCATAGAGTCTCATAGGCACTTTATGTACAAGGTATCAGATGTTAGGGTAATATCCCCATTGCTTTTTGGGGTGGTTGTTAAGCACAATAGGTATTGTTTACATTCTTACTTCATCATTATGGCCGCAGGTGCTCATCTTTATCTTTACCGCAGTTTTAACGGTATGCCTTACATTCATCATGGTATTGACTGCGGCGATGGTACAGTTATTCACTACCAAGGCAAGCTAAAAAATAGCGCTGTGACCCGAGTCAGCTTGGATCATTTTATGGGGGAAACCTTGCATGTGAAAGAATACGGCAAGTCTGATGCATCTGAGGTGGTAATTCAAAGAGCCGAAAGTAGATTGGGGGAAAGTGGCTACAATGTCTTTGGCAATAACTGTGAGCATTTTGCCTACTGGTGTAAAACTGGTCTTTCCTACAGCGAACAAATTAGGAATATGCAAGTAGCAGCAACCGGTTTAGCCAGTGTAGGGATGGGTGCAATCGCTGCTCGAGTGGCCGCTGAAGGCATGAGACTCGGCTCCGGCATGTTGGGGTTGGGCGGATTGGTAAGTGGTTTTACTACCGATATTGTGATGGGTGAAATTCTGTCTGACAGTGAATTTTTGACTGACGAAGAACGAGCAATTAGGCAAAATGCCCGCAGCGCTGGCCAAATAGCAACCACGGTCGGTAGTATTGCTGGTGGCATGACCGCCGGACTGATCGGCGGCGGATTGGGGTTGGCCGCCGCTGTAGCGACACCAGCACTATTAGGAGTGGGTATTGCTACTGGCACCTATTACCTACTGCAAACTCAGAGCAATCAAAATGAAGAACTAGCTTAAGTAGTAAAGTTAATTGGTTTCTTGATTTTACTACTGCACTAATAGCTCAAAATTCAGATTTCAGGGAAAATATTTAGGGTTTCAGCGAATCGATCATTTCCCCAAAACATCTGGGTTGAGGCACCGTAAATTCGGTTTTTTCAAACATCTTTTTAGTGAATTCTATATTGTGAGGATTCACATCAAACCAGTCTCGATGAATATCATCACCACTTTTCAAGCAGTACCCGATGGATAATGCTTCGGCAAAGCAACCAAAAACTACCCCATCTGTTAGTCTGAGCATTCGGTAAGAGATACTATCCAAAACATATTTGAGATTTTTAGAATAGGCATTACCAGCGTCTTGTCTAATTGCTAGTTTCTGGCAAGATCGATATTCTTCAATAACAAAATTAGAAGGCTCCGCAACGTCAATCACGATCAATTTTTTACCTGGGCGCTTAATTTTCCCTACAGTTTGACTGGTTAGTAACGTCTTTTTACTATGGGTACAAGCAACAACCATATCTATATTGTTCAAATCATTTAAATTAGTCGTTGTTTCTATTCCCTGACTAACTACCAATTCTCCAAGTCTAGCAATATTAGAGCCAACTCCAAAAACTTTATATTCATTTTTAACCATGGCATTTACAACGCAATTTCCTAAGATGCCGTAGGGTCCTAAAATAGCAATTCTTGCTGTACTTTTATCGAGATTAGCTAATCGCAATGCACTAAAAACTTCTTCGATTAGCAGATAGGCGGTGCCGTTATCACCAATCGTAAAAACAATATCTGGAAACATCTTTATGATTTCGTCACCATTTTGACCAAATAATCTTTTGGTAGCAGCTGCGAGCAGAATTACTTTTGCCCCCCGATCGGCAGCCCATTGTGCAGCTGATATAAACTGTTTCTTAGCTTTCTTACGGCCTGATGGAGACAATATCTCACTGGAATCTACATCTATCCAGCGCAGTCTACCAATGATACCTTTGATGTTTATTCTTGCTCCATTCACATGACCAAGGCGGGGTTTGTTATTGCCCATGTATCTTTGGCGATCGACATCATCCCGTAAATTACTAATAAATACTACATCTACCTGAGCTTGCCGGTATAAAATTCTCTTCCATGTTCTCCAATCACATACAGAAACGGTTGCATCCCAGATACTTGCTTGCATGTTGCTATTTGATATGTAGATAAATCAATGATTTCAGATACTGAAATCTCAGTATAGTGTTGATAGTTATCATCGTGCTCTTCTGAAGCGATAATTATCTAGATTTAGACTACTTGGCTCAGTATGCATCTAAATGTCACAATGTCTGCAAGCAAACTCACCAAAATTTTATGACTGCCCTTTCTGACTTTCATGCTAACAATGGTGCCATATTTCATGATGTTCCAGTATCTGTACCTTGGAGCTTTGGGAATGAGGCCGCTGCTCTAGCCGCCGTCTCGTCTGGAGTCGCAGTGATCGATCGAACTCACTGGGGCAGAATATCAGTTAGCGGTGCGGATCGGCTACGCTTTTTGCATAATCAAAGTACTGCCGATTTCACAAATCTCACTGCTGGAATGGGTTGCGCTACCGTATTTATCAATTCTACGGGTCGGACGATCGATCTAGCTTTGGCGTTAATACTAGACGACGAAGTCCTGTTGTTGGTATCACCCTCGCAGCGAGCAGCTATCTACCAACTTTTGGATCGATATATCTTCTTTGCAGATAAAGTATATCTCCAGGATATTTCGCCAGAGACCGCAACGTTTGGTTTGATTGGGGCAGCTAGCGAGTCTGTCGTGAAGGCTCTAGGCGGGCAGACTGATGTCCCAGCTTATCGTCATCAAGTTATCCAAGTGGATGATATGGCCGTTCGGATCGTTGCAGATAGTGGACTGGCATTGCCTGGCTATACACTGGTAGTGGCTATAGATCAATCTGTGACTCTCTGGCAAAAGCTAGTGGCAATAGGCGCAGTACCGATGGGCGAAAGAGGCTGGGAAGAATTACGCATTTGTCAGGGGCGACCAGCTACTGAGGCCGAACTAACCGCCGATTATAATCCTTTAGAAGTGGGACTATGGCAAAGCATTTCTTTTAGTAAGGGCTGTTACATTGGCCAGGAAACGATCGCTAGATTAAATACCTATAAAGGAGTGAAACAGTATCTGTGGGGAATCAAGCTGCAAGGACCAGTCGCGATCGGGAGTCCTTTGCTGCTAGATGAACAAAAAGTAGGGGTTTTGACTAGTTATATTGCTACGGCTGATGGCCATCGGGGTTTAGCTTATGTAAAAGCCAAGGCTGGTGGAGTAGGGTTACAAGTACAAGTAGACGGCACTACTGGTGAGGTAGTAGATTTGCCCTTTGTTAGCCACGACTATTACACACCCTAATGTTGTTAAAGAATGTCGTAGAAGTATGGATGGAGCGGTTAGATCCACCAGAAATGCGGGAGCTAGAGCTGGTGCTGACGGCAGCAGAGTTAGCTCTAGCCGATCGTTGTCGATTGCCACTAGTCCGGCAGCGCAAAATAGTAGCAAGAGCGCGGCTGCGCCAAATCCTGAGTAGCTATTTGGGTATTGCCCCTCGATCGATCAAGATTTCGCTGGGAATTCATGGTAAACCACAGGTACTCGGGTTAGAATTCAATGTTTCTCATAGTGAGAATTTGGCAGTCTATGCCATCAGTCAGCAGCCAGTGGGGATTGATGTGGAGTACTTGCGATCGATAGAAATGACTAGTTTGGTGCAGCGTTTTTTTGCGCCAACGGAGTTGGCCAGTTGGCAACAACTGCCAGCAGAGCAACAGGAATTGTCTTTCTTTAGGGCTTGGACAATGAAGGAAGCCTATTTGAAAGCAATCGGCACGGGACTACATACATCTCTAGCGGCAGTAGTGGTAGAAATGGATATTACCAAGCCTGCTAGTTTACTAGCTGTCCCGAATGCTGGGGAACGGCAGCTGGCAACACTGGCATTACCTGATGGTTACGTCGGAACAGTGGTAGTGATGGGGCACTGTCATCAAATAGTTATGAGGGTCTGACACAAATCATTCCAGTTTTGATGATTACATAGTTAAAGACTAGTTCTTTGATCGCATTTTTCGGAACAACCAATAGCTAATCCCACCGACTAATCCAAATAGAACTAACTTAGAAATAGGGGCTAAATATTTTTCAATCAAGGAATAGTTTTCACCTAGTAGAAAGCCAGCACTAGTTAAAGCTAATGTCCAGAGCAGGGTGCCTGCTGTCGAGTAAATAGTAAAGGTCACAAATGGCATATTATTGATTCCCGCTGGCAAGGAAATCAGGGTACGAATGCCTGGGATCATCCGCCCGAAAAACACGGCTTTTCGCCCATGTTTATTAAACCAATTATTCACCCGATCAATATCTTGAGAATTGATTCCTATCCACTTACCGTAGTGGTTAGTCCAAATTTCTAACCGCTGATAATTTACTAAACGTCCCAAATAATACCAAACATAAGTTCCGATCATGGTACCGGTAGTCCCGGCAGTAACAGCCAGACCAAAATTCATCTGTCCCTGAGCGACGGTAAATCCGGCGAGGGGCATAATTAGCTCGGAGGGAATTGGTGGAAAAAGATTTTCTAAAAACATTAGCAAACCGATTCCCCAGTAGCCCAAACCGCTCATTAAGCTATTAATCCATTCCACCATGTTTCCAATTACTCCCCCTATTTGCATAAATATTGTAGATTTCGTCTTTAATTAAGTCGAAATTTTTGGGGCTAAATTGGTAATCGATCGATATCTTGGGTATTACCAATGACCACCAACATCTCACCTTGATGTAGGCGACGATCAGGCTTGGGATTAATATCAAAATCCTCGGATTGGCCGATCGCTAAAACATTTAATCCGTAATCACTACGTAGACGCAGTTCGAGAATGGTTTTACCATGAAAAGACTCTGGCACTTTCACTTCCACAATACTGTGCTGAGAATCCAAATCAAAACGATCTAAAATCCCTGGCCTGGTAAGCATTTGTGCTAGGCTACAGCCTGCTTCATGCTCTGGCAATACTACTCGATCGGCTCCAACTTTATGTAGTAACTTGGCATGAACATCGGAGGAGGCTTTAGCAACAATATGAGCCACACCAGCTTCTTTGATATTCAGCGTGGTGATAATACTCTCTTGCAGATAGTTCCCGATCGCCACAATCACAGTGTCAAACTCGAACACTCCGGCCTCTTTTAGTGCCAGCGGATCGGTGGAATCCAAACAGATTACATGGGCGGCTATTCCTGCCGCTAATACATCCGCTACCCTTTTCTCATTAATATCTGTGCCTAATACTTCATAGCCAGCCTGATGCAAAGTTTCACAGACGGCTCGCCCAAATCTACCTAATCCGATGACGGCGAATTGACGGGTAGTCCCCGACTTCAGATTACGGAAAAAGCTGAAAGCAGATCGATCGCTAATTGACATATACAGTGAGGGGGTGTGGGAAGAAAGATGATTGACCAAAATTAGGCTCTAGTTACTTAGTAAAAAATAACTAGAATAAAAACTAACCTACTAAAAGTGACTCTTCGGGGTAACGAATAGCACTCGGTCGAGGGTCGCCGAGAAAAGCAGAAATTAGTAGCAAAACTCCTACCCTGCCGATATACATGGTGGCAACTAACACCAATTTACTAAACGAGGTTAGACCAGCGGTAATACCGGCCGAAAGTCCCACGGTGGCAAATGCCGAAACTACTTCAAAAAGAATATTAATAAAGTTTAGTTTTGGCTCGGCAATCGAAATCATGATCGTTGCTAGCATTACAGTAATTAGCGATCCAAAAGTGACCGCAATGGCTTTCAACAATAGAGAGTTGGGTACTTGGCGACGATAAATAATCACGGATTCTTTCCCCTGGAGGGTAGCATAGGTGCAACTTGCCAGTACGCGCGCCGTGGTTGTTTTAATGCCTCCAGCTGTTCCGCCTGGACTGCCACCGATTAGCATCAGAGCGATGGTGACAAATAGCCCAGCTGTAGTCATTTTAGAAACATCGATGGTGTTAAAGCCAGCAGTACGGCTGGTAACAGCCTGAAACCAAGCTCCCAAAAATTGTTGTGGCAGACTCAGTCCCCCCAATGTTTGAGGGTTCCGCACTTCGATTGCCCAAATTGCTAGCGTGCCGCCTACTAGTAAAAAGATGGTAGTACTGACTGCCACCCGAAAATTTAGCGAGCGCAACGTTTTTATCTTTTGGCGGGTGATTCGCTCTCGGAAAATTAAGTAAAACTCAAAAATAGTCTCGTAGCCAATCCCACCAAAAATAATCAGTCCGGTAATAACGGCGTTCACTAAGAAAGAACCCTGGTAACTGACTAAATTGTCCGAGAACAATGAAAACCCGGCATTATTCCAAGCACTGACGCTATGAAAAAGGGCAAACCACAGTCCCTGCGGCCATCCTACATCGGGGACAAACACTAGGAGCAGCAAAAAAGCTCCCGTCAGCTCAAAAATAAGAGTCGTTGCTACAATCGATTTTAGAATTTGATTACTACCCTGAAGGGCGCGTCGATCGAGTGACTGCTGAATGGCAATTTTGTCTTTTAGTCCAAATCGGCGACCTAGTAATAGTAGTAAAAAGGTAGTTGCTGTCATATAACCTAGCCCCCCAACCTGAATCAGCAGCATTACGATTAGCTGCCCGATGCTGGAAAAATAGGTGGCGGTATCAACTACCACATGTCCGGTCACGCACACGGCGGAGGTTGAAGTGAATAAGGCTACGATTAGGTTATTCCAGTGGCCACTGCTAGTCGAAAAAGGCATCATGAGCAACAGTGTACCGATCAAGATGACCGCAATAAAACCTAGACAAATACTCCGAGAAACAGTCATTTTGATTTGGGATTTGGGATTTTTGGAGTCAATCTAATGGTATTTCCAAACACCTCGATTGTACATTAGGATTATCCCATTAATATTACTCGATCGATCACATGAATTATCCCATTATCAGCCTCAATGTCCGCTAAAACTACGGTAGCGTTTTTCACCTCAAAAGCATTACTGCAATCAATCGCGATCGATGAACCTTCCAGCGACTCTACTGCATTAACTTTAGCCAAATCGGCTTGGGTTAATCTCCCCGCAACCACGTGGTATTTCAGGATGCGGGCTAACTGTGGTGGGTTTTGCACTAAAGTCTGGACGGTGCCAGGTGGCAAGTTAGCAAAAGCTGTATCGGTGGGGGCAAAAACCGTAAAAGGTCCAGAGGATTTTAGAGCTTCTACTAATCCAGCTGCTTGGACAGCAGCAACCAGGGTTTGAAAGTTATTGTCACTAACAGCGATGTCTACAATATCTGGCATATTATTTTCCTGTGATTACATATAGTGGGTGGAGCGCAGCCGCAACCTTCCTGAAAATCAACGATATTCTTGATATTGGATGTCTTGTAACCTTGCTTCTGGACGTTTAAACCGGTCGAGCTGGGTCTCAAAAAATTGACGATTTGCTTGAAGATGCCTAGGGTTAGGATCATCGAGGGGATAGAGCAACGCACCCCGGAGAGCTTGAATAACAGCCGAGGTTACACAGTACATCGATCGCTGAAAGCCCACTCCCAGCTGAATTAACATATCGTCTTGGCCACGACAGTGTTGTTGGTAGTAATCGACTAAGTATTGAGGGAGAAAATGATACATATCATCCATCAGTAAGGTGGGTGGAATCCCCGCACTGCCCACTGGATTTACATCAGCGTACAAAATCCCGTAGTGAAAATCTTTTTGTTCAGTTGGTACTTGCCCCGCTTGGGCGTTGTAAGATTTAGTTCCTCTAAAAGGAGCTGTGCGATAGAATACGGCTTCCACATAAGGTAGAGCTGCTTCATACAACCAGGTAAAACCGCAAGACTTGGGAATGATTTCATATAGTTCACCGCGAATATAAACATGGTGATAAATGGGTCTGCCTGCGACCGCAAAAATGCCATTGACCAAAAAATTCATCGCATCGGGTACCGATTTAATTTCACCGGCATCATAGAGGTCGCTCATCTCCAAGAAAACCGGCGCCATCACTTCCCAGAATAGTCCTAAGTTGGAGTAATAGGAAAGTTGACGTACTTGTTCCAGAAACATTTCGGGGAATAGTTTATGCAAACTCAGCATGGCAGGATTGCCCCGAAAATAAGCTTTAATTGCTCGATCGGCATTGGCTCGGTATTCTTCGGTGTCTAGGTAAGGATCAAATTGACCTCCCATGCCTCGATGCCAGTACATAGCTTGCATACAGGCTTCGGCAAATTCCATGTTGATCCGATCGTGCAATAGGTGATGAGAGAGTTTAGACATTTTGGTACTACGCCCTTTTTCCATAAACTCTAGGAGTTCGGGGTGAGCTGTAGCTGCACCTTTTTGCCAAATGCGCAAGTCAGCGCTGTCACCGGCATAGTGGTTAGGTAAGTCCAGATATTCCTGAGGCAAAAAGTATTTGAAGGCGGGGAAGGGATTGATGAAGACTTGTTCGGCGATATAAAGCAAGTCCCGCCAGTAAAAATCCATGGGTACGGCGTAGGCTTTGTACAGACCGATGATTTGCATCAGGTTTTCTGGCGTATCGGGCAGCATCGCCCCCCCAGCTTCCAGGCGATGGATGACTTCAGCAAATTGGTGGGTGGATGGGGGAAGTTGATTAGTAGTCATGATTCTGGTGATTGATAGTTTCAATGGGTTACAGATGAAACGTTACTAGCTATTGCATTTGTGGGATGGGAAATATTCGCGACAATGGCATCTGTGGTGATTTGGGTGTGGGCGATCAGGATATTGGGCTGAATGCCCAGCAAAATAATGAGAGTGGCAAGGACAATTGCTGGGATGCGTTCATAATTATTCACCTTAGGCAAGTAAGTCAGGCTGTTTTCTAGTTTCCCAAAAAGGGCACGATTGATAAGGATGACAAAGTAGACCGAGGTTAATCCGGTACTGGCCAGACAAATGAGGGTAGCGATTGGGAAAACAGTATAGCTACCTTGAAAGGAAAGGAATTCACCAATAAAGCCGACCATCCCCGGAATTCCGGCGCTGGCCATCGTTGTCAAAATGAGGATGGCTCCAGTAAAAGGTAAGCCGCGTTTAGGATTCAGTAAACCATGCAGTTTGTCTAGGTCGCGCGTCCCGGTTTTGGCTTCAATAATGCCTACCAAATTAAATAGTAGAGCGAGAATTAAGCCATGAGCAACCATTTGACAAACAGCACCTAAGATACTGAGGGAATTACCAGCAGCCGTGGCCAGCAAGACATAACTTAGATGAGCAACTGAGCTGTAGGCAATCATTTTCTTAATATCGGTTTGGGCGATCGCGATCAAACTCCCATAGATAGCAGTAACTACCGCGATGATCGTTAGCCAGGGCGCAACAATGACCCAAGCATCAGGGAATAAACCGAGACCAAAACGGATTAAGCCATAGGCTCCCAATTTAGAGACAATTCCACCTAGCAACATAGAGACAGGTGTAGAAGCTTCCACATAGGCATCGGGCAGCCAAGTATGGAAGGGCACCAAAGGCATCTTAATCCCAAATCCTAGCAGAATAACGCTGAGGAATAGTAATTGTAGATTAGCTGGTAGATGAGTAGCAGCTAGCGATTCATAATTGAAATCACCAGTTTTGGTAAACCATGCCCAACTTAAAAAACCAGCTAGTAAAATTATCCCCGACAGAGCTTGATAAATAAGAAATTTAGTGGCAGCATAACCACGCTTCTCGCCACCCCAAATTACGATTAACAAATAAAGTGGGATTAACTCTAACTCATAGAACAAGAAAAATAATAATAAGTTCTGAGCCAGGAAAGCGCCCATAACTGCTGCGCCAACTAACAAAATTAGAGCATAGAACAGCCGCTCTCTTTCGACTTGTTTACTAGTTGCTTGTGCTGACAGCAATACCAGTAGAGCATTCAAGATTACTAAAGGTAAAGATAGTCCATCAATTCCCAGATGATAATCTAAACCTAGTGGGTCAACCCAATTTAAGTGCTCGACAAATTGTAATCCAGATTTCTGGTAATCAAAAGTACCAGCGATGGCTAAGGTACCTAATAAACTTCCGCTAGCGGCGGCCAAGGCAATTATCCGACTAAAGTTGGGTATAATCGCAATTAAAATTGCTCCTAAAACTAGTATCCAAATCACCAAACTCAACATCATAACTCTCCTAAATCAAGATCAAAACTGATCGTTCAAAATATTTTTAGTGCCAAAACATTTGTTTAGGCACTAAAACGTCCTCTGTTTTAAGTAACTTTAGTCACAATTCCAGTATCTAGATCGTAAAAACCACCAACAATTTTCAGCTGGCCTTTCTTGATTAAATCATTCACTACTGGAGAACTTTTGAGGATAGCGATCTGATTTTTAATGTTAGCGATAGTTACATTTTTTAGCTGATCTCCAGATTGGCCTTGGCTAGCGACTACGGCTGGTTTGATTTGCCCCAAGATAGTACCGATTTTGCCCGGAACTGGTTGGTTATCGATCGTAGCTTTTATCGCACCACAGCGCTCATGTCCCAACACTAAAATCACTTTGGCTCCTAGTACTAGAGTCCCGTATTCTAGACTGCCAATTTCTTCTGGAGTAGCCACATTTCCGGCAACTCTGACCACGAATAAATCTCCTAATCCTTGGTCGAAAATTATTTCGGCAGGAACGCGAGAATCAGCACAACCTAAAATCGCGGCAAAGGGCTTTTGACCTTTGGCCACTTCCCGCAAGCGAAATACGCCCTGATTAGGCTTTTTGGTTTTTTGGCTAGCAAATCGCTGGTTTCCTTGCAACAATTCGTCAAGTGCGTTGTCAGATGTGATCTTTTGTTTGGCGATCGCCGCCGAAGAGTCTAATAGACCTATGCCTAAACGACTAGTAATTAATCCTGTTCCTACCGTTACAGCACCAAACTTGAACAAATTACGCCGAGAAATATAACTAATAACTTTTCCTTTCATGTTTTTGCTGATGCGCTGATGACGCTGAGATAAATGTTTGAAAAATGATAATTCTGGAAATTAAATTAGTAAGGCCATCATAAGACTGATAATGATCACCCCTGAAAAAATTGACAGAATATAAAACTGGGATTGACCAGAATTATTGTATTTGAGAGTTTGCCCACTCACTAAAGTCCCAATCCCAACCAGATTGACTAATCCATCGACAATATACTTGTCGAACCAATTAATTATTCGGGCACTAGTAGCGACTAACCAGACAATAGTTAACTGATAAAGACGCTGCACATAAAAATCATTAGCGAAGAATGATTGCACAGCTGGCAATGGTAGTTTAATTGGTTTCGGGATGGCCTCAACTCCGTAGATGAGACTACTAGTGGTAACACCAATGATGCTTGACCAAACTAATAAAGGAGCTAAATACATATTTGGTTCTTCCCAACTAGGCAATGCTCCCATGTTTCGTAAAATAATGGGCATATGACAGACAAAAATAGCGGAAGAAACTACGGGTAGACTGATTAACCAAAATGGTTCTGTCGATCGCTGGGTCATCGGCTGTGCTTGACCTAAAAATATCAGGCAAAATAACCGAGTTAAACTAAATGCTGTTAAGGCATTCACTATTGAAATTACGCCTACCAACCAAGGTTGCTCTACCCATAGACTCTCAATGAGAGGGAGGAAAAACCAAAATCCACCTAAAGGAGGCATGGCGATAAAAGAGCCGATCGCCACTAACATTGATAAGGCAGTGAGCGGGCGGCGCGACCATAAACCACCCAATTGAGTCAAGTCTTGGGTGACATTTGTAAAAATAATTGAACCCACACTCATGTATAGCAATGCCATGCCGAAAGATTCATTGAAGAGAATAAATCGAGCAGCATCCAAATTCTGAGTGCCGACAGCGATAAAAACTAAGCCGATAGAAGCGCTAAGAGCATAGGAGACAACCCGTTTCATATCCACTTGGGCGATCGCTATTAATGAACAGCAAATCGCCGTACTAGCTCCTAAAATTACTAGCGTATTCAATAATACTGGCGACAAAGAAATTACTGGTGCTAATTTAATTAATACAAAAGCCCCTGCTCCCACCACTACTGCATTACGTAGTATAGTTGCCGGGATGGGCGCTTCCATCGCTTCGTCTAACCATAATTGGAAGGGAATTTGGGCGCATTTACCCAATGGTCCAGCAATCAGAGATAGACCCAGCCATGTCGCTACGTTGGGGTCTAATTTAGCTGTTTCAGCCCAGAGGGCTAACTCGGTGAAATTCCAAGTGCCAGTGATTGGATAGATTGCAATCACGCCCATGAGCAAAATGATATCCCCTATTCGCTTTGTCCAAAAGGCATCGCGCGCTCCAGTAATAACTAAAGGTTGGGCAAACCAAAAGCCGACCAGCAGATAGGTGGCAAGGGTAAGCAGCTCTAGAAAGACGTAACTGAAAAAGAGGGAATTGGCGAGCATTAAACCGCAAATCCCAGCACCGAAACAATTCATCAAGGAGAAAAACCTTGCCCAGCCCCAATCTGTTTCTAAATAACCTACTGCATAAATTTGGGCGATGAGATTGATACCCGTAACTACGGCGGTGGCTGTGAGCGTGACGCTAGAAATCTCGATCGGGAAGTTAATATCGAGAGTACTAGTATGCAGCCAACTATAAATGATTTCTTGATCGGGTAAATTCCAACCAGTGATTAAGGCAAAAAGGCCATGCAGGAAAGCAATTCCGGCCATCAAGATATTTATATAACCAGCTGGCCTTGGTCCTAGCTGTCCAGACCAACCGAGAGACCAAGGGCTAGCCAAGATCACTCCGATGATGGGGTAGCAGGGAATTAACCATACGTTTTGCAAAATGATTTGATACATAGGCTAAAATCTATGAATTAATAATTTAAATTAACTTTAACTCTATATAAAAGAATAATCGAAAACCCCTGAAAAAGATAGATCAAACATAGAGTTTTACATGATGTTTTCTCTAATTTTTTCTTATGAATACTATGAATAATAAATCACCTATTTTTAACTTAGACTTTAATCTATGTATTGCCACCAATTAAAGTGATCGTCAAAATATCAGTCCAAACAGAATTAGCTTATGTTTGGACTAATTAATATTTGGTTGAGCGTAATTATTACCCGCCGATTTGCGACATGGTGCGACTATATTGACCCGTTGAATTTCCTGATTCTCGCTCCTTAAAGTTAATCTCTTCCTTCAGCGCTAACAATTCCAGCACTCGCGATCGCAATTCCAGCACACCTACCCCTGCCCTCAATGCTGTTTTTAGATCGATTTGACCTGCTTCATTCAGTAAACAAGGCCGCAGCCAACCATCCGCTGATAATCGCACCCGATTACATCGATCGCAAAAACACTCCGACATCTGACTGATAAAACCCAAAGTCCCTTTGGCTCCCGGAATTTGGAAAACGTCGGCTGGCCCGTTGCCCCGCACCTGTGATTCCATCAAGCCCCATTTATCTCGAATCTGCTGCCGAATTGATTTGGAATCAATCCAACCTCGATCGAGAAACAGCGCATCATTACCGATCGGCATAAATTCAATGAATCGAATGTGCCAATTCCGATCGATCGACAGCTCCGCTAATTCCAGCACTTCACCATCATTAACCCCTGGAATAACCACCACATTTAGCTTCAACGGATCGAAACCCGCTTGATGGGCAGCTTGGATTCCTTGCCAAACTCGTTGCCATGTTTCGGTGCTAGACCTGCCCACAATTTTGGCAAAAGTGGCCGGATTGAGTGAATCCAGGCTGATATTAATGCGGCGCAGTCCAGCCTGATATAGATCTGCGGCTAAATCAGCCAGCAGCCAGGCGTTAGTAGTCAGTGCCAAATCCTCAGTTTGTGGCAAACTACTAATAGTTTCGATTAATCTTACTATCCCTGGCCGGATCAGCGGCTCACCACCAGTCAGTCGAAACCGGGTAAATCCAACAGGCATAAAGACATCTCGTACCAATGTCACAATCTCAGCATTGGTCAACAACTCTGGCTGGGGCTGATAATGGATATCACTGCCCACCGGCATACAATATTGACAGCGAAAATTACAGCGATCGGTCAAACTGATACGAAGGTAATCTACCTGATTCATGAGTAAGCAGCGAGCGAAGTTGGTGTTCTTAATTCTAACTGTTTCATCTTCGGCTACTCCAGAATTTTGTAGCAATTTAATTGCCAGATGAGATCTATGGCCTGACTCCACGTCGTCGCTGATAGCTCTGCAACGCATCTGTTAGAATCAGTTGCGCTGTTACAACTATCATCTTCCATGACTTCATCATTTTTACCTGGCAACACGATGCCTGTGGCTAGCTTGGAATTACCAGCAGTCCAAGAATATCTGTTGACCCTGCTGTGCCAGCTATCTTACAAAGAAGGCGATTTTTTATTGTCTTCTGGCCAAAAGAGTAATTACTACATCAACTGTAAACCGGTGACTCTCCATCCCTACGGTGCATTGGCCACGGGGCGTTTATTATTACCACTGTTAGCAGCAGGGACTCAGGGGGTTGCTGGTCTGACTTTAGGAGCTGATCCGATCGTCACCGCCGTGGGAGTAGTTTCGGCCTACGAACAACAGCCCGTCGCTGCTTTGATTATTCGGAAAGAAGCCAAAGGGCATGGTACTCAGGCTTACATTGAAGGGCCAGTATTACCCCCTGGTACTGTAATTGCCGTCTTAGAAGATGTCGTGACCACTGGCAAATCAGCCTTACAAGCTGTTCAAAGACTACGCGATGCTGGTTATGTGGTCAATCAAGTAATTTCTTTAGTCGATCGACAGCAGGGTGGAGCAGAGTTATATGCCCATGCTGGTCTAGAATTTATTTCGGTATTTGCGATTCCGGACCTGCAAGCCAAGTATCAGCAACTTGTCTCCTAAGAACTACTCAGAGTTTATTAATTTTTGTTACAACATAGGTAAGTAACACTTCATTGTTTGACCTATGATCATTGCTAACCCCATTCTCCAGTCCGTTGCTCCGGCGGCTGGCGGTCTTGACCCCACTAAGTTTGATATAGCTGAAGCCTGGTATCCAGTTCACTATACATCTGATCTCGATCAGCAGCGCCCCACTGCTTTTACCTTGTTGGGCCAAGACCTGGTGATCTGGTGGGAGCCTAAAACAGCCTCCTGGCGAGCGATGGTTGACCAATGTCCGCACCGGCTGGCTCGGTTATCGGAAGGACGGGTCAATGGGGATGGGCAATTGGAATGTCCTTATCACGGCTGGTCTTTTACTGGAGAGGGGCAGTGCGATCGCATCCCCCAGCAAATCGATGGTGGCCAAGCGGAACAGTCCCAGCGAGCTTGCGTGCAGTCTTTCCCGACAGCGGTGGCTCAAGACCTGTTGTTTGTCTATCCGGGGCAAGCTCCGGCTAATGAGCGGCCACCATTGCCCCTAATGACCCCGGTAGCGGATGAACCTGATGGCTGGGTCACTATTAATACCTTTCGAGACCTGCCCTATGACGCTTTTACGCTACTCGAAAACGTTTTGGATGCTAGTCATTTACCCTACACTCACCACAGCACCGTGGGTAATCGGGCCAATGCGGCACCAGTAGAGCTAGAAATCTTAACCTCTGGCAAAAATGGCTTTACTGGTATATGGCCGGAAGGACCACGCAAAGGCAAGTTGGGCACTCAGCACACTACCTTTATTGCTCCTAATCTAATGTGGCACGACCTCACCTCGAAACAATTTGGTCGGACGATTACAGTGGTCTATGCCACTCCCACCAAGCCGGGATTCTGTCGGCTGTTTGCCCGGTTCCCTTTTAAGTTCCCTAAAGGCAACATTTTTCCCTCGGTGATTTTTAAGTTTAATCCCCAGTGGTATTCCCATATTGGTCAGCACACCATCTTGGAAGACGACCAAATCTTTCTTCATCACCAAGAGCGTTACTTAGAGCAGCAAGGTGGTGCCGCTAATTTTACGAAGGCTTTTTATCTGCCGACGAGAGCTGACTTATTTGTGTTTGAATTTCGCCAGTGGATCAACCGTTATCAGGTAGAAACATTTGCTGGCGCCGAATTACCGCCTGCTCAGTCGAAACCACAGTTGCTCGATCGATATCATTCTCACACCATTAACTGTCGCAGTTGCAGTGCTGCTTTGCAAAACTTGCAAAAACTGCAAGTGGGTCTAGGCATTACCGCCTTTGGGGGCTGGGTGGGGGGATCTTTACTAGTCATGGGCAGCGGCTTAACTTGGCCATTGTATCTAGCGATCGCCATGACTGGGTTTAGTCTGTGGGGTAGATGGCAAGCCGGAGAATTGATTAAGAGACTACACTACGGCCAAGAAATACCGCCTCGCAATCGATTAGGAAAACGCCGCTAATCTTCTACGACCACCTCGTAACTGTGGCAGTCGTAGCTATGAATTAATAGGTCGTCTGATTCTGAGTCGGAGAATTTTGATGGGATGCCAATCTGGAGAGCTGTGGCCAAGGGATCGGATACCTCAAAAACCTGATCAATAGGTAATGTGGATAAGTCTAAAACACCTTCTTCGGGGAACTTGATAAATTCTGGATACAGTGATGATGTTGATGCTGAAGTACTGGGGTCATGAGACATCACCACTGGTTGTTCCGCTACTGGTGCTATCTCAGTGAGGAGGCTATCTAAATCGGCCATGGAGGAAGCAATTAATTTTTCTGGATGAATGTCACTTATTACCATGGGGTAATAATCATGGATCACAGTGACAGTTGCCTTCGATCGATCTTCTAACCCATTCATATTTTTTTCCACTGGCAGCGGTGGGGTATTTTTTTCATCGGTCGCTGCTCTGGAGACGACTCGGAGGCAGAGTTGTTCTTCGACACCGATACCTTTGGTAATGGCCACATTACAGTTCAAATGCCAAGTCCCCAGCTGGATATGAGTAAAAGGCATAACCACCAACAACCCCTCATTACTAATCTGGTGAGAATGATCCTGGACAAGCTGGGGTGACTGCTCATGGTTCTGATAGAAAATTTGAGTGTGCACCGCTGAGTTGCTCATGCTGGTGTTGGCGATGATCCGATAATGGCCTTCAAAGATTTCTAATTTACGGTTGGTCAATGGTCGCCAAGCTCGATCGTTTTCGCGCTGAATCAAAAATTCCCAGTATGGCATTGGTCAGGTTTTGGTAGCTACTGGAGAAGATTTTAGCTCAAAACTGAGGTCTCGTTTAACTTTGTTCTAGATTCAGTTGGACTGTGAGTTCAAATAATCGATCGATTCTGGAAACTGGTGAATTCAATCCAATTTCATCTAAATACTCATCAATAGGTACAAATTTTTTCGCATAGCGACCGTTTTCAGTACACCATGTAATTTCTTTGATCTCTAAAAAATCTGGATCTGTACGTATCGACATTCGACCAATGCCAAAAGTTCTATTAGACGGGAGGAATATTTGGGGTAGTGGCAACCATAGGTAACATCTGAGAAAGTTGTGATCCGTCATGCGCTGAAATCTTAAATGGCAACAAGGCTTTGTTTTCCCTCGCCCATAAAAGATACCGTTACTAACTTTAATTTCTTTAATGCGGTGACTGGAAGATAGCATCTTTTCTCTAAGACGTAAAGTTTCTCTCTTTTTAATTAGGGATAATTTATCTAAAAAATTCACCAATATTTTTGGCGGTGGATCAACTTGAATCTCTCTTTTACTATTGGTTGTGGTTGCGTCAGGTTCGATAAATGGAATTGGTTCGGTGACACTTATTTCCTGACGATCACTGAGATGAAACCTCAAATAAAATTTTTCTGATTTTTCAAGCACTGAAAATCGGATAAACTCAAATTCTAATTTATTATAGTGTCGATCAACAAAATTGTGTCTATGGAAATCTGGTGCGATTGCGATCAATTTAATTGGCAGGTTGTAATCGATCAAGTCTTTAAAGGGTTTCTCTAAAGCAAGGCTGTGGTAATAGCGGGTGAGCTGATGAATAACATGGCGATCTTCACAATTTTTCAGCTCCAATACAACTAATTGATTGCTTTTGGTTTTGGCCAAAATATCACAATACTCGCCTTTGATAGCGAATTGACGTTTGAGAGGAATTAAATCCAAACTGCTTTCTAAATTATTCCAGATATAATCTTCTAGGAATCTTTCTTCTGCAAACATCCAACCCTTATCAGATTTTCTCAGTATCATTCTTTAATCATCTGCTAAGATATTATTTTCTATAAGCTCCATCTTTCTAATGATTGGATCAAAATCATCACTAAACTTTGTTTGATGACTATAATAAGAATATTCAAAGCTCACTGTAGTGGGAGTCGGGAATTCTATATTTTGTAAATTAGTATCAGAAAAGTCGGCACCTTCTGCATGGAAGTGTGCAAAAGATGATTTTTGAAAATCAGCTCCGCGAAAATTAACATAAGAAAATTGACCAGATACATAAATTGATCTCAGATCGGCTTCAGTGAAGTCAGCTGCTGTAAAGTCAGCTCCAGAAAAATTACTAAATTTTGCTTTTTCATTAAGATCACTAAATTTTACACGTATAAAATCAGAACCTCGACAAGAAGAATCAGACAACTTTATTCTTCTTAAGTCTGAATTCTTGAAATTACACTGATCGAGCCTACAACGAGATAAATTAGCTCCTTGTAAATTGCATTCACTAAAATCAGCACCAGCTAAATCCACTCCAATGGAACGACTTGACCGACAAAACTGAGCCGCCTTGAGACTGGAGCCTGTCAGAATAATGTTTTTGAGGTCAAGAAACTCGATTTCAGAATCAATAATGTCTACTGTTGTTCCTCGCAAATCAGATCCAGAAAAGTTACGATGTCCTTCAGCATAAAGTTTGAGGAGAGCTTCAAATGTTCTGACTGGCTTAGCTACTTGCTCGTCTGGATTAGAAATATTAGGCGAATGTTCTGCTGTCATTAGCTTTGATGTAAATCAAAAATCATAGGTAATCCATATATTTCTAGAGTACCCAGATACGATCGATCTCAGTCAGTTATTTTGAGGCAGTCCAGCAAATTTAGTCCCAATCATCCACTGGTTCCTTTTCCCAATCACTCTTCGGCAAATATTGAGGCAACTTTAATTTAGGAAAACGATAAAAAGTATCACCATCATCATCTACTTCCGGCACCGCATCCAACACCCGCACCTGTCGATCGAGATACTCCTTAGCAATTTCAGCATCAACCTGCGCTGATGCCCCCAACTCAATCAGCGAAATCGTACTATCATGCGACTGTAAAATTCGATAAAAAGCCTGATCCAACTGCTTTTGTTGACTTTGTTCACGTAGCATCCGCGAGACATACACCGTTGCCCCCCCACCCAGACCTAAAACCAAGAGCAATTGTATCAAAAACGCCATGATGAGAACTTCCTTGCTTGCATGAATCTCCTCTCCCCCAGCCAGGAGAAGAGGAGAGGAATCAAAAACGACTTTATCCCGGCTTAACTAAATTCTCCAAGCCCTGAGTCACCTTAGCCGAAATCACGCTGTCATCAGCCGTCATTTTGTCTAAGACATCCTGGCCTTCCACCACATAACCAAATACCGAATAGCGGCCATCTAGCAAATTGCGGCCAGCAGGGGTTAACTCCGGCTCAAACAAAAAGAAAAAGAACTGGGATGAAGCCCCATCTGGCTCTGTTTCTGGTCTAGCCATCGCCAAGGTGCCAAAAGACGCAAAAGGCAATACTGGTTCATCGTTATAGCGACCAGCATCTTCCAGGGTAATGCCATAGGTAGGCTTAGAATCGCCCTTGGCCAATACTTCAAGGGGAATCGCTCGATACTTCTTGGTCTTAGGATCAATAAATCCTACTTCTTTCCCTGGTGGATCGCCGACCTGCAATACATAGGAATCTTCGGCACGGGTGAAGGGCAGTTTAGTATAAAAGCCCCGCTGTACCAAGTCTATAAAATTGCCCGCCGTTACCGGTGCACTGTAACCATCGACTACGATCTTGACATCACCTTTGCTGGTGGTCATCGCAACCGTTGCCCGGCCTTTCAACTGGGGCAGATTTTTGTATTCTGCTGGTACTTCATAGGGGAACCCATCAATCATTAATTCTTCGAGACTGCCAATTTGATCTAAGACAGAGGCTTTTTTAGCTTGAATCTGGGGCCGATCTTGGGCCTCAGCAGCAGCTGTCATATCCGTGACGCTAGCCGCAATCTCACTGAGCAGCGTGGTTGCAGCTGCCTGATTCTTTTCTGGGACTGTCTTTAAAATATTGGCGTTGCGGCTTTGCAACACCGAGCTGGCCTGCTTTATGTCACCACTAATCTTTTGCCAGCGCTTGCTACGCAGCTGGTTGGAAATATCTTCTAAGCTGGCTTGCACTTTGCGAATATCGGGACTGTCGATCGGCAGAGCATAGCGCAAAATTGCCCGTCCGTCGGTAATCGCATTACCAGCAGGCAATAAACTCGCGCTTAAACTAATTGATAAAAAAGCACAAAGACTAAGCGTCAAGACTGTCCGCAAGCCGCGCTGGAAGTAGTTAGTAATAAAAGTTTTGATAAAACTCATAGGATAAATGTGGCTGAAGGCTAGGCAAGAGCGGCCACTGCCAAATCTCTGCCTTCTTAATCTTGCCATAGTCCGGCTGGTTAATTGACTGAGAACTTCCCACAGCCTGATAAAATTAAATGCTGACTATATTCCCACAACAAACTCATGATTTCCAGTAATGATTTTCGGCCTGGCGTTTCGATCGAGTGGAATGGTGGCGTATGGCGGGTAGTGGAATTCTTGCACGTTAAACCTGGTAAGGGAGCTGCCTTCGTTCGCACCAAGCTCAAAAATGCTCAATCGGGCAACACCGTCGAACACACTTTTCGGGCTGGGGAAAGCATGCCCCAGGCTAATTTGGAAAAAAGTGCCATGCAGCACACCTACAAAGAAGCCGATCAATTTGTGTTCATGGACATGGAGTCTTTTGAGGAATCCACTCTTACTGAAAAACAGATCGGCGATCGAGTGAAATACCTTAAAGAAGGGATGGAAGTCAACGTTGTCCGTTGGGGCGAGCAGATCCTAGAAGTAGAACTACCCAACGCTGTCGTTCTTGAAATCACTCAAACCGATCCTGGGATGAAAGGTGACACCGCTACTGGTGGTAGCAAACCAGCTATTCTAGAAACTGGCGCCCAAATTATGGTGCCGCTGTTTATCACCATTGGTGAGAAAATTAAGATAGACACTCGGACAGATACCTATCTAGGTCGAGGAGAATAATAATCGGCTTTTGGGGCTGGCCGACAGCCTAAACTTAAACATAGGGAATTCCTCAGCCCCATCTACCTCTTATAAAAAGTATGTCGATTAATTTTCAAGAGTTGCGGGAACTGATTGCGGCAATTGCTAGCACAGACATCACCGAGCTAAATTTAAAAAACACCGAATTTGAGCTAACCGTCCGTAAAGCACCGCTGGTAGTCCAGCCAGTCAGCAGTAGCACTGCTAACGTTTTAATAGAGGCACCAGTAACAATTGAGGCTACGACACCAGCACCTGCTCGTCCAGAGAAAAAATGGGTAGAAATCAAGTCGCCGATGGTTGGCACTTTTTACCGAGCACCTGGACCAGATGATCCGTCTTTTGTTTCGGTAGGCGATCGCATTGCCGTCAAGCAAGCGGTTTGCATCATCGAAGCCATGAAGCTAATGAATGAAATAGAAACCGAAGTTGCTGGTCAAGTAATGGAAATTTTGGTGGAAAATGGCCAGCCAGTAGAATTTGGCCAAACCCTCATGTATATCAATCCTAGCTAGTGAATAAATTAAAGACCCGCAAAGGGTCTTTAATTTAGCCAGCTATGGTTCTTGTTGCTGAGATTCAAACTCTGTTTGGAAAGATTTGCGATCTAGAGGTTGTTTAACTTCAACGCCTTCACCACCAAGTACTTCTAGCTTTTTGCCCTCGATCGTGATCCACACACTAGCATTGGGATCTAAGCTGGTGGCCGTAAATAATACTTCTGATAGTCGGGACTGCATAGAAGTTGAACCACCACCGCTCTCAAACTCACGGGACAGGTCTACATGGATACCATCAGACTCGGTGCGCAGAGACAAAAGCTTTGTCCCCTTCGGAATTGTAGAAACAGCACCTTTGCGGCCTTCTTTTGCTGTTGACTTGTTGCTGGCTAGCAGTTCCCCAAAAGCAGCTCGTAAATTTGCTTCGGGCGATTGATTTGGTTCTTGAAGCGGTAGAGGTTTGGGAACCATTTTGAACCCAGTCTGAGTGGGTTCTGTTTGGTAAATTGCTACATTGTTATCCTTGGGCGGTTGGTTACTAACCGGCGGCTTAGTAAAGGGAATCTGTTGTTGCGGTGCTGTTTGCTTCTTAGCATTCGGATCGATTTCTACCGAAACTTTTACCGATGGTACTTTATATGGATTAAAGTTAAACCAAGCTACAGAAACACCTGTACCAACTATGCAGGCTGCGATTGCGGCCATTGCACTCTTAGACAAATTAAATTGTGTCATGAAGCCCGCCTTAAGTAAGAAATGAATGATTGGTCTGGATTGCTAGTTATCACAGTTGTTTCTGATCCTATCAAAAAAATCAAGCTATTTTCAAATTATCTTGGTTGTTTGGTTGATGGCACTTGAAAACGGACGAAAGTCGCCACTTCCATTTTTTTGTTGGTCACGCTTACATTTAACACTCTAGCAGTTAAGCCCTTAGTCTCTAGTATCGCTAAGTCTGCTCGCTGGTTAATAGTGCTCAGCACGCTATCCAAAATGAAATCAGGCAAAGGAAAGCTGTTAACATTACCCTGAGCATTTACCAGCCGAATTTTTCTGCCCCCAGTGATTTCCACTCCTGTTTCGATATCCAGATCCAGCTTGTCCGTTGGCTTAGAAGTATCAATTAGAGTGAGTTTCATCCCCAGCCGATTACTCGGCAAGAAACGGACTTGGGGGTTTTCAACTTCATATATGGTTCCTCCTGATCCACCAAAGGCCGCAATTCCGTCACCAACAACTTTCTGAATTTGATTCAAAACTACAGCTGATTTCAAAGACTTGTTAATATCCTGCTCATCTATCGTAAACTTGACCCCAGCTTGCAGTGGTTTTGGCAAAGATTCAAATTTCAGCTGTGATAGCTGCTGAATCTTTTGCGGATCAACTTGAATGGGATCGGTCTCTAGCTCGAAGCCATCAATACGGATGCTCGGATTTAACCATAAACCCTTGGCAGCCACTCTCACTCGATCGGCTTTCCCGCCAATAATTTGCAGGTTGGGCGCGTTATCGATCCGCACTTGAACGTTTTCGACTTTGCTAAAACGCGATCGGATAGCGCTTTCTGCCGCCTTGTCAGCTACAATGCCAGCAAAGGATAAAGCAGACAAGAAACTAGACAGCAGAACAGTAATTAGTTCCATAACTCCTGATGGGTTCATTGCTTAGAGGTGGGGGTATAAAATGCCTCGCCACCTCTTGCGAGAAAGATTGAACGCACCACGATCAATCACGGCATCATAGCACACTAGTTGTGCTGGATAGCCTTATCAATCCATTGGCGCATAACAGATACAACCTCATCGACGGCAATTTCTTGTGATTGTTTCGTGAACCGATCGACTACTTCTAGTTGACCATTTTGCAGGGATCTACCAGTGACAATCCGGTAGGGAATACCAATTAAGTCGGCATCTTTGAACTTGACCCCGGCTCTTTCATCGCGATCGTCCAAGATAGTTTCAATACCAGCAGCATTGAGATCTTGATAGAGCTTTTCCGCAGTAGCCATTTGATTGGCATCACTAATGTTAGGCACACAGATAATTACTTGGTAGGGAGCGATTGCCACTGGCCAAATAATGCCATCTTTGTCATGGGATTGCTCAACAGCAGCTTGTGCCATCCGGGATACACCAACACCATAGCAACCCATCACTAGCGGTTGTTCTGTGCCTTGCTCATTCGTAAACATTGCGCCCATCGCTTCTGAATACTTGGTACCCAGTTGAAAGATATGTCCAACTTCAATACCCCTGGCTGTTTGGAGGGTTTGACTAGCGTCGTGAACGGCCACGTCACCAACTAACGCCGTGCGCACATCCACAGTGGTCGGT
>JAYUSR010000157.1:0-4328 GCA_043755575.1 Synechococcales cyanobacterium | reverse complement strand
CTCAATTTAATGACTATTTGATCTTGATGGCCTATGACGAATATGCCACCGATCAGCTAGCTGGGCCGATTGCCTCTCAAGGTTGGTATACCAAGTATTTGAATGAGCGATTGAGTGATTTACCAGCTGATAAATATGTCATGGCGCTCGGCAATTATGGTGCCGATTGGGCTGGTCAAAAAAAATCTTTGCTTACTTTTCAAGATGCAACTCAGCTTGCTCGTAAATTCAGACAAGAGATTAAGCTAGATCCGATTTCTCTCAATCAAGCCTTTGATTATGATGATGAGCAAAAAGAACATCATCAAGTTTATTTCTTGGATGCTGTGACTGGATTCAACCAAATTGTCACTGCTCAGAAACATGGTGTGCGAGGATTTGCGATGTGGCGATTGGGCGCAGAGGATCCCTCCATTTGGCAGGTTTTTGAGCGGCGGAGTCGTTTAGATCGATCGGTTGCCAAATCTTTAGAAACTGTGAATGTTGGATATAGCATTGAGTATAAAGGTACTGGAGAAGTTTTGAAGGTGACTGCTCCACCGACTGATGGCAAAAGAAAAACTGTTTACAATCAACGATCTGGTCTAATTGTCGATCAAAAGTTTTATTCTTATCCTTCCCCCTATGTAATCCAACGCTGGGGCGGTGAGAATAGCAAAAAAATTGCCCTGACTTTTGATGATGGTCCGAGTACTGAGTACACTGATAAAGTCCTGGATATTTTAAATCAATATCACGTCCCTTCTACCTTTTTCGTGGTGGGAATGAATGCTAAACAAAATCCAAATTTACTACATCGGATTATCGATGAAGGTCATGAAATTGGCTCTCATACTTTTACCCACCCCAATATTTCCAAAGTTTCTAAAGAGCAATTGAACTTTGAACTCAATGCCACCGAGCGTTTATTAGAAAGTCATTTAGGGCGAAAAGTTCTGTTATTTCGGCCACCCTATGCCGAAGATATGGAACCGGATACAGTGGAGCAAATTGTCCCGATCGAGTCAACTAGTAAGCTGGGTTATTATACGGTAGGGCTAAAGATTGATCCCCTCGATTGGAGCAACCCTGGAGTCAATAAAATTGTGGCTGCCACCATAAAGCAATCGATCGATCATCAGGGCAATATTGTGTTGCTACATGATAGCGGTGGCGATCGATCTCAAACCATTAAGGCTCTGCCACAAATCATCCAAGGCTTGCGCGATCGGGGTTTTGAATTAGTGACAGTATCTAATCTCCTGGGATTAGATCGGGATGCAGTCATGCCCATTGTTTCAGAGCGCGATATTCTGCTGGCTTCTTCTAATTTGATCGTTTTTCAGATATTTAGTTACTTGGGTTCAGCAATTTACTATTTGTTCATTGTGGGGATTGGATTTAGTGTTCTGCGGTTAATTTTTATTGGAGGATTAGCACTCTATCAACCTCATCACCACCGTAAACACATCTCTAAGTCTGATGAATACCAACCATTAGTGACTGTAGTAGTGGCAGCCTTTAATGAAGACAAGGTGATCTGTCGCACGATCTATTCTTTGCTTAATTCGGACTATCCTAACGTGGAGGTGATTATTGTTGATGATGGTTCGACTGATCTGACCCATTACCAAGTGGTACAAGAGTTTGGGAATCATCAACGAGTACGTATTTTTAGTAAGGAAAATGGGGGCAAATCAACAGCTATTAACTATGGAATTTTACAATCTAATGCTGAAATAATTCTTACGATCGATGCCGATACCATTCTGGAACCGAGTGCGATCCGGAAGCTCATTCGTCACTTTGCCGACCATCAAGTAGCCGCTGTTGCTGGTAACGTGAAAGTGGGTAATCGGGTAAATCTACTAACCTACTGGCAGTCCCTCGAATATATAACCAGCCAAAATCTAGAACGACGGGCGATGAGTGTTTTAAACGGAATTGGAGTAGTGCCTGGGGCAATCGGTGCTTGGCGGAGAGAATATCTGTTAGCGGCTGGATTGTTTGCTCACGATACTCTCGCGGAAGATGCTGACTTGACCCTAACTCTCTTAAGCATGGGCTACAAAATTCGCTCCGAAGAGTCAGCTATTTCCTATACAGAAGCACCAGAAAATATCAACAGCTTATTAAAGCAGCGGTTTCGTTGGATGTTTGGAACTTTTCA
This sequence comes from Synechococcales cyanobacterium, assembly GCA_043755575.1. Taxonomy (GTDB): domain Bacteria; phylum Cyanobacteriota; class Cyanobacteriia; order Cyanobacteriales; family Chamaesiphonaceae; genus JAAFHZ01. The sequence continues at coordinate 2,179 of JAYUSR010000157.1, read as the reverse complement.
AGCTATTTGGAAACACCGCCATGCCATCTTGCGCCCCCGCTACAAAGCAATGGGCATGATTACCTTGCCAAATATCTTAATATTTCAAGTTATTTTATCTTTAGTTTCACCCCTGATGGATCTATGTATGTTGCTATCATTAGGGTGGAGCATTTGGCAAAAACAGCAGCATCCCGAACAATTTTCATCAGAGATGTTATTCCATTTATTGGGCTACTATCTGTTATTTGTAGCTGTTGACTATCTGGCTGCTGGCATCGCCTTTGCTTTGGAACCGACTAAAGAAGATTGGAGTCAGCTAATCTGGCTATTTCCCCAGCGTTTTTTCTATCGCCAACTGATGTATTTTGTAGCGATTAAAGCTGTGTTAGCTGCCATTCAGGGTCGGATGATGGGCTGGAATAAACTAGAGCGTACCGCCAGGGTTACGAAAATAGGAGAAGAAGAAAATCAGGTATTTGAATCTATCACTCTGTTGTGATTAGATGCTAGTAATAATTTTAATCAGGAAAGCATTGTATAAACGTAGTCGATCCAAATACTTAATTAAATATTCCATTAATTCCATTGAAAGGATGTCGTTATTACTAATTTTGAGCACTACTATACTGCTGCTATGGATACTATTTTCTACCCCCGATATTCCGACGAATAGTCAGGCATCTACCCATCAGATGAAAGCTGTTGATAATACTCGATTTTCTCCCCAGCAAAAACTGCGGGCTGAACGATTAATCAGTTTGTTTGAAAATAACACTTTAGAGTTTCAATATGGCTATGCGGAAGTTCTGAATGATGGGCGGGGGATTACGGCTGGACGGGCTGGTTTCACTACTGGCACTGGGGATGCTTATATTGTGGTGAAACAATACACCGAGAAAGTTTCGCAGAATCCCTTGGCCAAGTATTTAGCAGAGTTGGAGCGCTTACTCATAGCTGATAATAGAGACGATCTTAGCGGGCTAGACGGATTTATAACCGCTTGGCAAAACGCTGCTCAAGATCCGGTATTTCGATCGATCCAAGATTGGAATATGAATCAGATGTACTATTTGCCCTCCACTAGACACGTTAGCAGCCAAGGTTTGCAATTTGCTCTATCCAGCGCTGTTCTCTACGATACGATTATTCAACATGGTAATGGGACTGACCCAGATTCTCTATCTGTGCTCTTAAAAGAAACTCAGAATCGCATTGGTGGCACACCAAAAACGGGTATTGATGAAAAAGAGTGGCTCAAAATCTTTTTGCAAGTGCGACGGACGCATTTGGCTCATGCCTATGATCGATCTACTAGAAAGGCTTGGGCAGAAGCGGTCACAAGGGTAGATGTCTGGTCAGCGATTGTCAATAGTGGCAATTACAATCTGACTGGACCGATTGTTATCCGTGTTGGTTATTACAACACTACTATTCCTTAAAATCCTGATCCTCGTTTATTGACTAATTCTATCGCCAGCAGCATAGCCTCCCGCATACTCGTCGCATCTGCTCTATTCTGACCAGCAATATCAAAAGCCGTCCCATGATCGGGAGAAGTTCGTACAAACGGCAATCCGATCGTAGTGTTCACTGCTCGATCGAACGCCATCAATTTCACTGGAATTAGCCCCTGATCGTGATATAGCGCCAAATAACCATCAGCTACTGTGGGACTGCCATTGCCAAACCAAGCCTGACCAGGTGCCACCCACATGGTATCTGGTGACAACAGTCCCACTAACTTCACTTGCGGATAGCGTTGCTGCTCCGAGCGTAACCAATTTTGCAACCAATCTACTTCCTCGCGCCCGATCTGACCCTGTTCGCCGCTATGTGGATTCAAGCCGGCTATGTTAATCTGCGGTTCAGCAATGCCAAAATCATCCTGCAAGCAGTGAATCAGTAATGCCAACTTATCGCTGAGTAATTGTGGCGTTAACCTGTCGGACACCGTTACTAATGGAATATGCGTCGTCACCAACAACATCCGCAATTGCCAGCCGGTATGGGGCGACCGTCCCACAAACATCATCCCATATTTACCTACACCGGCCATTTCAGCTAACAACTCGGTTTGACCAGGATAATAATGACCCGCTGCTGCCCAAGCCGACTTGGCGATCGGAGCCGTGACCACGCCATCAAAATTTCCCGCTAGGGTTTGGGCGATCGCCGTTTGTAAAAACTGAAAACTAGC
>JAYUSR010000156.1:0-4337 GCA_043755575.1 Synechococcales cyanobacterium | reverse complement strand
ATAACGGGGCAGACTAATACCAGATACTTCAATCCGATAGAGCCGGTTAGAATCACCCGTACTAGAACGACCAAACACCCGACTAGGCATCGCGCTCTCAGTAGTGCCTTGATAAGCAAATCCGCCATTGCTACCCGAAGGCGGAATCACAGCTGATGTGGTGTTGCTACCTAGTTCAGCTGCCAGGCGAGACTTGGTACCAGCAATCTGTGATCGATCGCTATTGGCATACCCCCGATAGAGCCGGAACATCCGAGGAAATCCAGCCATTTTCTGGCCAACTTGGGTCGAAAAACCGCGAAAGTAAGGAACAGTCGAATCACCAAAATTAGCGTCGTATTCGTCGGAATCGATATATGAATCAATATCGGCATCAGAGCCGTAGTTTTGGTATCGATCGAGATGTTCGATTACTTCTGACTCATCATAGGGAGCGCGTCCTAACAAATGTTTGAAGCTCAACTCGATGGCGCGAGTCTGGAAGACTGGGTATAAAAATTTGGTTTTGTATAACTCAGACTTGGCTAGACCCCGCACGAATTCTCGCACAGTAATTTGACCATTACAGAGTAAAGATTCGAGTCCAGTGAGTCGTTCGTTAGCCATCAGATAGTCGTTACCTAAGACCTGACGGTAGACTGCCCGGATCACTATTTGGGCATCTGCTGCCGACCAGTTGGGACGTAATTCGAGCGGCTTACTATCGCTATAGGCACTAGTGCCCAAGCGAGAAGCTCCGATTGTAATCGCCACAGATTTTGCTCCTTTTGTTTTATCAGTTATTTATTAACTATTTATGGTTTTAAGCTCGATCGATACTCACGACCTGGCTACCCCGCTGATTAAGGCGCTGGAGAGTAGCAGAAAGTTGTTCGTAAGTAACCAAACATTCGCTGGCACTGCGCCGAATTTGGGTGCTACGGCTGCGATTGGCTTGCACGATTCGTATCCGATAAATTTGTCCACGTTCGCCCTTGGCATTACCCGCGAGGCCGCGTCCTAAATTAGGAGTACGGACGGGAGTTGCTAAATTGCGCCCCAGATCTTTAGTGAGAGCAGCACTTTTGTTATGACCTTGAGCGCGATCGCTATTGGCATAACCCTGATACAACTGAAACATCCGGCTAAAACCGATTGTGGTTTGTCCCCGTTGAGTAGCAAAACCACGATAAGAAGGTACGATCGCTTCGCCAAAACTCTCTTGATATTCTAAGGAGTCCAGATAGGAGTCAATCTCTGCGGCATAGCCGCGATTGACGAACTGATTTACATGTTCGGTAATCTCTGCTTCATTGGCCGGAGCGCGACCCAACAAGTGTTTAAAGTTCAATTCAATGAACCGCACCTGAGGAGTTGAATAAAAAAACTTTTGTTTATATAATTCTGATTGTGCCAAGGCGCGCACGAAATCCCGCACGGTCATATTCCCTTGCCGCAGGAGTGATTCGGCACTGATTAACCGTTCGCTGTCCATAATGTGATCGTTGCCAAAGACCTGCCGATAGGCAGCCCAGATTGCAGTTTGAACATCATTTTCTGACCAGTTGGTACGCAGTTCTACTGGCGATTTACCAGCAAACGGCTCGAACCCCAACTGTCTAGCAGCCATAGAACTTGTCATCGGTTCAATTCCTTAATTTACATATAATTACAACAATCCCAGAACCGTAAGACATCGTTCGTTCCCATTCCATGAGCACGACAGACACCCTTCAGTTCTGGGAATTAGGAGCCAATTAGCTTAAAGCATTGATGGCATAATCGATGTAGGAATTAGCTTCAGTCGCTGGGTCGCCGGAGAGACCGTGGTTAGCTTTGATATATTTGAGAGCTTCTACGTACCAGCTAGGAGACAATTCAAAAGTGGAATTGATTTCAGCTAAACCGCCCACGAGGTAGTCATCCATCGGACCAGTACTACCGGCAATTAGGCAGTAAGAGATCATCCGAATATAGTAACCAATGTCCCTAGCACACTTCGCTTTACCACGTGGGGTGGAAGCATAGTTGTTACCAGTCATGTTGGTGGTGTACGGGAATTTTTGGTAAACTGCGGCAGCTGCACCCTCAGCCAAGCTTTGTGCTTTGCCACTGAGTGCTTTAGCAGCATCAAGGCTAGCCGTAGCCTGCCGAATGCGACCAAAAGCGACTTGGAGTTCAGTAGAACTTAGGAACCGGCCTTGGGAATCGGCGGTAGCGACAGCTTCGGTTAAAGGAGTTTTCATAATTTACTTAATCTCTCAATAAATGATTGTGCAAAAATTAACTTGTGATTGGTTAACTCGGGAATTACCCGACAGCAGAAGCTGCGCGATCGAAGTAACCACCTAATTCAGCCATTAGTGAACTACAGTCACCTTTCGTGATTCCATTTGGGTCATTAGCGATGGCAATGGCTGCATCTTTCATTTTGCCAATACCAGCACCTACTGAATTACCAGGAACACCCAGTGCCAGATAAGTTTCGCGTAAGCCGTTGAGACAGCGATCATCCAATACACTGGCATCACCAGTGAAAACTGCGTAAGTAACGTAACGCAAAACGATTTCCATGTCGCGTAAGCAAGCTGCCATTCGCCGGTTGGTGTAAGCGTTGCCACCGGGAGCGATCAGCTGGGGTTGCTCGTCAAATAATGTGCGAGCAGCGTTAGCCACAATCGTGGAGGAATTGGAGGTAATCCGGTTAACTATATCAATGCGCTTGGTGCCATCAGCTACCATCGCTTTAAGGGCATCGATCTGAGCATCGCTAGCAAACGCACCTCTGGCATCTGCTTGGTCAACCACTTTAGTGAAAGCATCTAACATCTAAGGAAACTCCCTAAGTTGCAATATAAATTACTTTGAGAAATCTGAATTCCTGATCGACTAAAGTGTCAGGAATTCAATGACTTTTGAACCACGTTTGATTAAAGCAAGCCGATCGTGCAAATTTTGTGCAGATTCTCATTTATCTAGTTTTTGGCTTGATTAAGAAATGTAAAAAAGGTTGTAAACTTGTGCTGTGCAAAGAGCTTAGCTTTTGGAACTCAGCTGGTGAATTGTAAAGAAGTATTGCATTGCTTGCAGTCTAACGCTCTCTTGACATGACAACTATGCTGTTTGATTATGTAGCTATCTATCCAGCCTGAAGCCGTGCCAACCGGTGGCGGATACGTTGGGCGATTTCACCACCCATCATGGGCTTGTAGAGGTAATCGTCGGCTCCAACGCTAAATGCTGCCTTTTGGGTGAGTAGATCGTTACTTACTGTGAGAAATAAAATCGGCAAGCGGTGCCAGTAGGGGTCACTACGTAATACTTGACATAGTTCTAAACCATTGATTTCTGGCATTTTTACATCTAAAACTAAAGCGTCGGGTTGCACTAGTTGTAATACTGTCCAAAACTGTTGTGGATCAGCCAGGGTTGTTACTTTCATCCCCCAAGGTTGTAATAGTTTGGGGAAAGCCCGTAACCAATCGAGATCATCATCAACTACCATTACCTTGGTGATTGTGGTAACAGACTGGAGTAGGGATGTGGCCACTGCAAAGAGGCGATCGATCTTCAAGTTGATAGTACTCAAAAATCTACCACCATGGCGGACAACAGCCAATCGCTCACTCAATCCATCGTTGGCACTCAGTACTAACACCGACCAGTGTGGAAATCGCTGATGAACGTTATGGATAAACCTGAACAACGGTTTGGGACTAGCTGCGAGGCTGACCAATATTACGCAGGAAGAATCGGGGGCAGTGGAGAGGTAATTGGTAGCAGCCTCGATTGTCGAAAATATTGAGGTGCCGTAACCGTGAACATTGGCCATTCCTGTCAGTGATCGGATTAAACTTGGATCTAAATCGACCAGTAATAATAAGGGCAAACTTGGCGAAACCGATTCCTGCTGAATGAAACTGGGTAAGTTATTTGCGATTTCTTGCGCCAATTCCTGAAGCAGAGTGGGCAGCATGGCGGCTTCAGTGGGAGTTAGGAGAGTTGATCGATCGAGTAATCTTTCAATATTACGGGCAGTCTCCATGGCTGACAGCAAAGAGAATACGCCCAATGTCCCCACTAGTTGGTGGGCCTGTTGATGGGCTTGTTGTTGATCAAGATAACCACCGTTACCCGTTAGCAATCGATCGGCGATCGTAAATAGCTCGGTGAGTCGATCGAGACATTGGGGTTTGGTTGTTACCCATGTCTCCTGAAGGAAAGACCGATATTGCTGTTGCTGCTTGAAATTGACTGACTTATGAACATCGATCGAATAATCTGGCGAATGTGGAATTGCCGGTTGTTCGGATGTTTGGGGGCGAAAATGCTTTTTACCATCTGCGTGGTCATTGAAT
>JAYUSR010000155.1:0-42384 GCA_043755575.1 Synechococcales cyanobacterium | reverse complement strand
AGGGTCTCACAGTAGCCGCTGGCTCAGTGTTTTCGATGACAATACTGAGCAAATTTTACTCCTAGGAGGTATATCGATCGATCAAGATTTACGGCAAGCAGCGGCTCTCATTAAGCAGCCAGTGATTTCCTATAATCCTCAACTCCAGATGACAATCACACCAATTACTGATGCGGCTCGGTTGTTGCGGGTTGGTCAGGGAGAATTAGATTTAGAACAGCCCAGCGACCCGCTGAAAATTGTCACGACACTCGATCAAATTATACAGCTAGTGAAATAGCACATTAAAATAGGTATGTTCAGCTACCAGCCGGAGCGTCCCAATGTCCCAGCCAAATTAAGTCAAAATCTTAATAATTGCGGCAGCTGGACGGTGCAGTCGTTATGCTAAAGATGGGTCACAATCAATTGATCTCATGAGTGAACTGATGGCAATGCATCCGAGTTTATTATGGTTAATCGTGGGAGCTAGCCTCTGCTTAGTAGAGCTGGTGGTACCCACGGCTTTAGCCGCCGTGTTCCTGGGTCTGGGAGCAATGGTCATGTCTATACTCGCCTTGGTACTACCGCCATGGATTGGTTTGCAAGTTTCTCTCTGGCTAGCTTGTACGGTATCAATTGCTTGGCTCGGCCAGCGCTTTTTGCCCAAACGCTCAGCAATCGACTTTACCCATACCGAAGCCCAAGCGCTAACAGCTATTTCTCCCAGTAAAGTGGGCAGAGTATTATATGAAGGATCTTCTTGGCGAGCTAAATGTGGCGATGGGGTGTCTTTGATGGCTCCCGATCAACAATTGCATGTAATTGGCCGCGAAGGCACCACTCTCCTGGTCGTGCCGATGTATATGTTAGAAGAACACTAAAAATTAAGCAGAATTATAGCTATGGAATTTTTTGGATGGATGATTGCCACTGTCTTAGGCGTAAGTGGACTATCGGGGATTAAGATTATTAACCAGGGCGATGAGGCTTTGGTGGAAAGATTGGGTAAATACACTGGCAAGAAACTAAAACCGGGGATGAACTATGTAATTCCGATGGTGGAAAATATTTCCTTCAAACAGACCATTCGGGAACGGGTCATTGATATTCCACCTCAGCAATGCATCACCCGTGACAATGTGACGATTACAGCGGATGCGGTAGTCTATTGGAAGATTTTGGATATGGAGCGGGCTTACTATAAAGTCGAAAATTTGCAATCGGCGATGGTTAACTTAGTGCTGACCCAGATTCGATCGGAGATTGGTAAATTAGAGCTAGATGAAACTTTCACCGCCCGGTCGCAAATCAACGAATTATTGTTACGGGAACTGGATGAATCCACTGATCCATGGGGTGTAAAAGTAACTAGGGTCGAGCTAAGAGATATTGTGCCCGCCAAAGCTGTTTTAGATGCGATGGAAATGCAGATGTCGGCGGAGCGCAAAAAACGGGCCGCGATTCTAACCTCAGAAGGGGAACGGGAGGCGGCGGTGAATACCGCGCGTGGTCGGGCGGAGGCTCAAGTTTTACAAGCCGAAGCTAGTCAGAAGTCGGTGTTGCTAGCGGCTGAAGCTGATCGGCAACAACAGATCCTAAAAGCACGCGGAATTGCGGAATCTACTGGAATTGTTGCCGATCAGCTCCAGAGCAGTCCCAATGCCCAAAAAGCAGTGGAAGTCCTATTTGCTCTAGGCTATTTGGATATGGGCGCTACCATTGGCCGCAGCGAAAGTAGCAAGGTGATGTTCATGGACCCGCGTACAGTACCAGCCACGATGGAAGGAATTAAGTCGGTGCTGGGCGATCGATCCGCCGATGCTGCTCATAGTTTACCCAAATCATAAGCAGTGCTGAAATCATTGCTAGCGGCGTGGGTATTCTACATTTGTTTGCCTGCGCCGCAAAAAATGGAGTTAGATTTTAGTCGTATTGCTCGTTGGGCACCATTAATGGGGCTAGCGATCGGCGGTATGGTAGCGATGGGCGACTATGGCTTGGCGCTGTTGGGGATGCCTATAATTGTACGATCGACAGTAGCAGTGTTGCTATGGCTGGGTCTAACCGGGGGGTTGCACCTTGATGGGGCAATGGATACAGCGGATGGATTGGCGGTGACCAATCCTGACCGGCGGCTAGTGACAATGGCCGACAGCCTGACCGGAGCGTTTGGGGTCATGACAGCGATCGGGATTTTAGGATTAAAGGTCTTGAGTCTCAGTGCCATTAGTAGCGATAGTCGCTGGATTGTATTGCTGGTGGTACCAGCTTGGGCGCGGTGGGCGCAGGTATTAGCGGTGTCGTTGTATCCCTACCTGAAGGCGGAGGGTAAGGGAGCGATACATCGTAGGGGGATAGAGCCGTGGCCGGATCTAGTGGGTGGGTTCGTGGCTTTGTTGCTGGTGGCAGCGGTGCAGATCTATCTACAGCCGCATTATTGGTTATTAATTATGGCAGTGCAGGCGGTCGGTTTGGGGCTTAGTTATCCGGTAGGTAAATACTTTGCTCGCTGTTTTGGTGGTCATACTGGTGATACTTATGGGGCGGTAGTCGAATGGACAGAAGCCATTAGCCTATGTTTGCTGACTTTTCCAGCGTGGTATCAGTAGTGCTAAGCAAACGCGCTATCAATCAACTCAATGTTTCTGGGGAGTTCTTTGCTACTGGTGGTTTGGTCAAAGCCAAAAATACTTCTTCAAGATTGGCACGGCTACGGCGCACTTCATGTATCTGAATGCTTTGTTGCACCAAAGCTGTAATTATTTCTGAACCAATATCTTGCCCGGCGATCGATCGAACCATCATCAACCGCCGCTTCTTGTCATGGAGATGATTGAGCGGCATTAGCTCCGTCTGTTGCACCTGATGAATGTGGCGCAGAGCGGTTGCCACCACCACCGGATCGCCAGAAAATTCCAGCTCGTAATGTTCATTAGCCCCCACTGTCTTGCTCAAATTGGCTGGAGTATCCGTAGCAATCACCCGCCCTCGATCGATCACCGTTAACTTTTGGCAAGTCATTTCTACCTCCGCCAACAGATGACTGGACAGCAAAATAGTATGCTCTTGCGCCAGCTGCTGAATCAGGCGGCGAATCTTAATAATTTGATTGGGATCTAGACCCCGCGTTGGTTCATCCAAGATAATCACCGCTGGCTGATGAACAATCGCTTGGGCAATCCCCAGCCGCTGCCGATACCCCTGCGATAACTTCCGAATTAGACTGTGCTGATATTCGACTAAGCCGCAGAGTTCGATCGCTCTTTGAACCTGCGGTTTCTTCTGATTACTGGATACCTGCTTAATCTCAGCGGCAAAATTCAAAAAATGACTCACCGTCATGTCGGGGTACAGCGGAATCACTTCTGGTAAATAGCCAATCTGCTGCCGCGCCTGTAAAGACTGCCGATCAATATCGTAGCCAGCAATCAGTGCCGAACCACTAGTAGCTCCTAATGCTCCCGTCAAAATACGGATAATGGTGGTCTTGCCCGCGCCATTGACTCCCAGCAAACCCATTACCTCACCCTGCTTTACCGTAAAGCTGACTTGATCGATAGCTCTGTTTGCACCGGAGGTGATCGCCCGCTGGGAGCCATAATCTTTACATAAATTAGTCACTTCAATCATTGATGATTAAGCATCCTGACAGCAGAGGAGGTCAATGCTATAATAGCAAAGCTAAATTTATTTTTTGGTCTCAAGTCCAGGTATATTAGGAGTAAGAATGACCCAGGTTGTGTTAGGTGAAAACGAAGGAATTGATTCGGCGCTGCGTCGCTTCAAGCGTCAAGTCTCAAAAGCAGGAATCTTAGCGGATGTGAAAAAAAATCGCCACTTTGAAACCCCCCAAGAAAAGCGTAAACGCAAAGCAGTAGCCGCCCGTCGGAAAAAGCGCTTCCGTTAAAGCATTTTTGGTATTTTGTGATGAAAATTAGGCTCTGTGGCGTGTCCATGGAGCCTTATCAATTACTAACATTGAAAATATATGCATACAGTCTCTCTGGTTTTATTAGAAATTCTGGTGGTGATCGGTGTATCCCGACTCATCGGACTGGGATTTAGGGCGATTAAGCAGCCCTTAGTAATTGGTGAAATTGTTGCTGGTATTATGCTCGGTCCTTCACTACTGGGATTGGTTGCTCCCCAAATTACCGCTGGACTGTTTCCGGCCGAGACGGCGCCGATCTTGGAAGTATTGGCGCAAGTTGGCTTAATATTTTTCATGTTTTTAATTGGTCTAGAACTAGATCCAAAATACCTGAAAGGCAATATGGATGTGGCTATTGCCACTTCAACCGCTGGGATTATTTTGCCTTTTAGTTTGGCTTGGGTTCTGGCTTGGTGGCTGTACCCGATGGTGAATAATCCCGGAGTCTCGCTGATAGCTTTTGGCTTATTCTTAGGTTCGGCGCTTTCGATTACTGCTTTTCCAGTGCTAGCCAGAATTATCACCGAAAGTAATCTGCAAAATACCCGTTTAGGTACCCTCGCCCTGACCTGTGCGGCCGTAGACGATGTGGTGGCTTGGTGCTTGTTAGCCATAGCGATTGCCGTGGCACGCACCGGCAGCATGGTTGAAGCTCTGCCCGTCGTTTTTTCGGCCTTGTTTTATATTGGCTTTATGCTGACTGGTGGTCGCTGGTTGCTAAATACGTTATCTGCTCATTACGATCGATCAAGCCATGTTTCGCAGCTAATGCTGGCGGGAATTTACATGGGTGTGATTATCTCGGCACTCATTACCGAAGCGATCGGCATTCATTTTATTTTCGGGGCTTTCTTGCTGGGCGCCGCCATGCCCAAGAATCCAGGGATGGTGAAAGAAATTGCCGAAAAAACTGAGGATTTTGTTTTAATCTTTTTGCTGCCGGTCTTTTTTGTATACAGCGGCCTGAAGACCAAGATTGGTTTAATTAGTACTCCCCAGCTGTGGCTAATCTGCTTAGTGATTTTGGCAGTGGCTATTTTGGGTAAATATTTGGGTATTTACTTTACGGCGCGGCGGTTCAAGCTCGACCACCGAGAAGCTTCGGCACTGGGGTGGTTAATGAATACCCGTGGCTTGACTGAACTGATTGTACTAAATATCGGTCTCAAATTAGGGGTGATTTCGGAGTTGCTGTTCGCCATGCTAGTGATTATGGCGCTGACTACCACCTTTATGACTTCGCCGTTGCTGGAATGGACTTATCCCAAAAAGCTGATTCGCGAGCAGTCTCTAAACAACGAAGTGGCTCCTATCACTCCCGCTCATCAATACAGCGTCTTAGTGCCAGTTGCTAATCCTCGTACCCAAAAAAGCTTAATTCAGCTAGCAATCGCTATTGCTCATAACCCTGAAGAATCAGCTATTGTGCAGCCCTTGAGCTTGATTGAGCTAGAAGAAGACTATCTCTACCAAAGCTCCCCCGCTGAAGCGGAGCGACTGATCAACGAGCGCAAAAATAAACTCAATCAGTTGATTAAAACCATTGAGCCAACTACCGTCCAATCCATGATTCAGCCGATCGTCCAGATTGGTTATGATGTGGCCAAAAAAACAGCAACGCTGGCTAAACTCGATCAACCAGATCTCATCTTGCTGGGCTGGCATCGATCAACATTCCGCCAAGATCGACTAGGTGGTCGGGTGCGCCAAATTTTGGCTATTGCCCCCGCCGATGTGGCCGTACTAGTAGATGCCAATGCCCCCCAAGAAATCGCCCAGCGCACCTACGACAAAATACTGGTCGCTTATACGGCCAATACCCATGACGATCTAGCTCTAGAACTATCGCTGCGCTTACTTTTTAATGACGATCAACGCCAGCTTCAACTATTACAGCTCTCACCTTTATCGACTACTGTCAGTGAACTCAGCTACGAAATGAATCAGTTGATTGGAAATCTACCTTCCGATGTTCGATCGCGTATTCAGATCGAAATGATATCTAGTGCTGATTTGATGGAAACAGTGATTACCAAATCCAAAGAAGTGGATTTAACAATTGCAGGCACTAGTAGAAACTGGGGGGTACAACGTCAAACTCTCGGTCGTTACACTGATGAGCTGGCTTTGCGTTGTAACTCACCGCTCCTAATTACCCGCCGCTACAGTCAACTAACTTCACATTTAGGCTTTTTGCTGAACACCAATCAAGAATTAGCCAAAGAAGTGTTGGCTGAAGAACAGCCCGATGGGTTGAAACCATAGAGAAGATATCCGTCAAGCCGATGATCTTAGATAACTTCTAACTCATGTTCTTGCAGATGCGCCCGAAACTTGGGGTCATCAAATTTCACCAGCCACGGGAAATTAGCACTCACCGGTCGTCCGTTCCATTCAGTGATTATCTTGTCCACAGAACCCTCGTGGCCTTTAATTTCCACAGGTTGACCCTTACCACCAGGGATATGGTAAACAATTACAGATTCAATTACACGGACGCGATCGCCAACTTTCATAGCTTTTCCTTAGATACCTGGTGACTTTGACTGTCGCCAAGGGTGTGCAGAGCTTTTTTATTTTTGCATATGTTGTTACTTTTTACTCCCAGCGCCATGATCTCTAGCACCCCATCCCCACACATGACCGGCGGCAGCGTTCCCCACGATTCTGCAACTGGGCGATGCCAAACAGCACTAAATCTGCGGCGTAGGTAGTAGGAATCGATCTCTGTTGTAAATAGCAATATATTAGTTCCCCATCGCCCCCCGTGACCAAAACTGGACTATCTGGGAATTGCTGGTGCCAATCCTGAATAAAACTCTGTAAACTGGCGATCGATCCATGCAGTACCCCACTCATAATTGCTGACGGCGTGTCCTGTGCCCAGCGAGGCGGTAAAGCTGCGGGAATTTGTAATTTTGGTAAGGCTGCTGTCCCGGTACTCAGCGATTGCAGCTGAAGACCCAGACCAGGGCAAATTGCGCCCCCCACTAATTGTCGATCACCGTCAATACCTGTCAAGGTGAGCGCAGTGCCGCCATCAATTACTAAAATTGGATAGCCATATTGCTGGCCAGCGCCGTAGGCTGCTAACGCTCGATCGATCCCCAATGTTGGATACAAATTCAACAACGGCACATCAACCAGTGTGAAAGCTCTCTGAATGTGAGGCTGCCACAATTTTGTTTGGGCTGGCACCACTGAAGCCAAATAAATCGGGATATCAGCGAGTTGGCGCTGTTGAATTTTTAAATGTGCGGCAAAATTGTCTGGCAGCACCAACTGCTTTTCCCAATTGTTGGCAATCACATAGGAACTATGCCAAGACTCTTGCAGTTCTTGGCCAATAAACCAGGCCCAGTGGCAACGGGAATTGCCGATCGCTAAAGCTAACCAAATCATGCAGTGGAGGAGTCAGAGATTCTGCCCAGCAAATGTAAAGAAATAATAATATACTGAGAAGACAAAGAAATTGAGCAAAGATAGCGGAACATGCGTGTAGCAATTGTTGGGGGCGGACTCGCCGGATTATCCTGTGCTAAATACTTGGTGGATGCCGGACATACACCGATCCTACTAGAGAGCCAGGCCATGCTCGGTGGTCTGGTAGCTGCCTGGAAAGATGCTGACGGCGACTGGGTGGAAACTGGTCTGCACAATTTTTTTGGGGCTTATCCCAACATGTTGCAACTAATGGGCGAGTTGGAAATCTTGGATCGCCTGCACTGGAAGCGCCATGCCTTGATTTTTAACCAGCCTGAAAAGCCAGGAGTGCTTTCTTTATTTGATGTGCCGAATATTCCAGCTCCTTTTAATATCATTGTGTCGATTCTGATGAACAATGACATGCTCACTTGGAACCAGAAAATCCGCTTTGCCATTGGATTGATTCCGGCGATCGTGCGCGGCGACAAGTATGTAGAGGCAATGGACAAATATACTTTTACCGAGTGGTTGAGTAAGCACGGCATTGGAGAAGACATTAGCACTGATATTTTTATTGCTGTTTGCAAATCCCTCAAGTTTATTGACCCGGATGTAATTTCGGCGACTATTCCCCTGCGGGCACTGAACAAGTTCTTGCAACAAAAGGATGGTTCTTGCATTGCCTACCTAGATGGCGCACCGCCAGAGCGCCTGTGTCAGCCGATCGTCGATTATGTGACCGAGCGCGGTGGCGAGGTGCACACTAGCTCACCGCTAAAAAAGATTGTCTTACGATCAGATGGCACTGTCGATAAACTAATTATGCGGGGCAGTAATAGCGCTACCGATAGCTCCGCTTGCGCCAAAGGCGATCGCGAAATCCAGGCTGATATCTTTGTCTCGGCGATGTCGGTAGATGCCCTGAAAGCCTTTCTGCCCGATCCGTGGCAAGCCTTGCCCTATTTCCAGCAGCTCAACGAACTAGAGGGCGTGCCGGTAATTAATATTCAGATTTGGTTCGATCGCAAGCTCACCGATATTGACCATACGCTATTTTCTCGATCGCCGCTGTTGAGTGTGTACTCTGACATGAGCAATTCTTGCGAAGAGTACAAAAATCCTGACAAATCAATGCTGTCGCTGGTCTTTGCCCCTGCTGCTGACTGGATCGACAAATCTGATGCCGAGATTATGGATGCTACGTTAGGCGAATTGGCTAAGTTGTTCCCCAACCATTTACCAGTACCAGCGCAGGTGTTGAAGTTTTGCGTGGTGAAAACCCCTCGATCGATCTACACCGCTATTCCTGGCCGCGAGCAGTTCCGACCCCAACAAACCACGCCCATTGACAACTTCTTTCTAACTGGTAGCTATACGGCTCAACCGTTCTTCGGTAGTATGGAAGGCGCTGTTTTATCTGGAAAACTGACAGCGCAATTAGTGGCTAACCATCAGCCCGCTGCCCTCAAAGAACTAGTTGCCAGCTAATGCGACTCCCTGCCGGAACTTCCGGGTGGGGGCTAGAGAAAGTTCCGAATAATGATAAGGTCAAGGAGACAGAAATTTGAGCGGCATCCCACCAGCTAGCCTTGAGGTATTTGCACCTCCCTCCCCGATAAACATCATCAAACCAATGCTGCAATTGCCTCAGCCCTTTGTGACCAATCAGAATTTACCGTCCTTAGCCGACTCTTACGAGCTGTGTCGGCAGGTAATTGCAGAATGTGGCAAGACCTTCTATTTGGCCACGTTGTTGATGTCTGCACCCAAGCGGCAAGCCATTTGGGCAATTTATGCCTGGTGCCGTAACACCGATGAATTGGTAGATGGTGTCGATTCAGCCAACACGACGGTGGAGACCTTAGACCACTGGGAAGCTCAGTTAAAATACGCTTTTGCGGGTAAGCCGATCGATCAATATGATGTGGCTTTGGTCGATACCATCCAAAATTTTCCAGCTATCGCGATGCAGCCTTTTCAAGATATGATTGCTGGCCAGCGGATGGACTTGCAACAGCAGCGCTACCAAAATTTTGAAGAATTATATTTGTACTGTTATCGGGTCGCTGGGACTGTTGGTCTTCTGTCTAACGCCATTGTGGGTATTGATCAGCAACAATTCACTGCTCCCTGGTGTAGTTCTCAACCGGCACCGGTCGCCGAAGCGGTGTCTTTGGGCATTGCCAAACAGTTGACTAATATTCTACGTGATGTCGGCGAAGACATTGAGCGAGGTCGCATTTATTTGCCCCTCGATGAATTGGCGGCTTTTAATTACAGCGAAGAAGACCTGTTGCGGCGCACCGTGAATAAGCAGTGGCGAGAATTGATGAAGTTTCAGATCGCCAGAGCTCGGCGCTATTACAGCGAAGCTGAATCGGGAATTAAAGCCCTCAGCCCTGATGCCCGTTGGCCAGTATGGGCTGCTCTAATGCTCTATCAGCAAATTTTAGATTCGATCGAACGCAATGATTACGATGTTTTCAACCAACGTGCTTACGTTAGCAACAGCCGCAAACTGTGGGGTGTCCCTAGATCTTTATTGAGAGCGCAAATTAGTTAATCGATGAACAATATTGGCTAAATAACTGCTTTTTGCTGACGCTGTTGAAGCTCCAACCAAACTAACAAAGCATTAATATCAGATGGATTCACTCCACCAATCCGACCAGCTTGACCGATCGTCAGGGGCTTAAAACTATTTAGTTTTTCCCGGGCTTCCTTGGAGAGCGTGGGAATCAAACTATAGTCTAAGTCTGGACTGAGCTTGCGGTTCACCTGCTTGCTAATTTGATCAATTTGGTTCTGCTGGCGTTGCAAATAGCCCGCATACTTAATATCAATTTCTACTGCTTCCTTTTCTACTAAAGTCAGCTGCGTATCCCCAGCTAGGCCAAACTTGGCTAGGTCGCTATAGTGAAAATCTGGACGGCGCAACAGATCAACCAACGTAATAGAGCCGCCCTTGATTACTTGCTTGGCAATCTCCATAATGGCTTTACCCGCAGGCTCGTGAGCCTTTACCCGCGTGCTGTGCAGCCGTTCTTTTTCGGTAATAATTTGGTTCTGCTTATCGGTATAAATTTGCCAACGGCGATCGTCAATTAAACCCATTTCCCGACCAGTGGGTGTTAGGCGTTGGTCGGCATTGTCCGATCGCAATACCAACCGATATTCCGACCGGCTAGTCAGCATCCGGTAAGGTTCACGCAGATCTTTGGTGCAAAGGTCGTCAATCAGTGTACCCAAATAGCTGCCCTCGCGAGGCAAAATCATCGGCGCTTGACTACGTACTAGCCGAGCTGCATTAATCCCCGCTACCAGCCCTTGACCAGCGGCTTCTTCATAGCCAGTAGTGCCATTGATCTGACCAGCACAGAACAAACCCGGAATCATCTTGGTCATCATCGTGGGATAACACTGGGTCGCTGGTAGATAGTCATAATCTACCGCGTAGGCAGGTCGCAACATCACGCAGTTTTCCAGGCCGGGCAAGGTGCGGAGCATTTGCACTTGCAGGTTTTCTGGTAAGCCTGTGGAAAAACCCTGGATATAGAGTTCGGGAATATCCCGGCCTTCTGGTTCGATGAAAATTTGATGACTTTCCTTGTCGGCAAAGCGCACGATTTTGTCTTCGATGCTGGGGCAGTAGCGTGGTCCTTTAGAATCTACCCAACCACCGTAGACGGGCGATAAATGCAAATTATCGCGAATAATTTGGTGGGTGGCGGCAGTGGTGCGGGTTAAATAGCAGGGCATTTGTTCTCGCTTTTGCCAGCAGTCTGGGTCAAAGCTAAACCAGCGCACTTCTTCATCACCCGGTTGCGGTTCCATTTGGCTGTAGTCCACCGATCGCTTATCGACCCGCGCTGGAGTGCCAGTTTTTAGGCGACCAGTCTCAAAACCCAGCCTTTGCAAGGTTTCAGTCAAGCCAGTAGCCGCAAATTCCCCGGCGCGGCCAGCAGCCATCGATTTGTTGCCGACCCAAATGGTGCCACCTAAAAAGGTGCCCGTAGTCAATACCACCGCTTTACAACCAAAGGCTACTCCAAAGTAGGTTTCGACTCCGATTACTTCGCCATTTTTGCCCAATACCAAATCGGTGACCATGCTTTCGCGAATCGAAAGATTGGGCTGGTTTTCGACAATGGTTTTCATGACAGCGGCATATTCTCGCTTATCGGTCTGGGCGCGGAGTGCCCAGACAGCTGGTCCCCGTGAAGCATTCAGGACTCTTTTTTGCAGATAAGTGCGATCAGTAACTTTGCCGATTTCGCCGCCCAAAGCATCAATTTCGTGGGTCAGCTGGGATTTAGCGGGGCCACCGACGGCGGGGTTACAGGGCTGCCAAGCAATTTTATCCAGGTTAAGGGTGAGCAGCATCGTTTTACAGCCCAGCCGCGCCGCCGCTAGAGCCGCTTCGCAGCCAGCATGGCCAGCTCCGACCACTACTACTTCAAATTCATCTTGAAACTCTACGGGGTTTGGCATGACGGGAAAATTAAAAACTGGTCGCTCTTCTCTATGATAGTGCTGGTTTGAAGAATGCTCCATCGCTTCGTATAATGAAGCGACTCAACAATTAGCCACCTGCCATGAGCGAACTCCAGCGCACTCCACTCTACCAACAGTCGATCGATCTCCAGGCTCGGATGACAGATTTCGCTGGCTGGGAAATGCCAGTACGTTTCAGTGGTCTGACTGCCGAGCACCAGGCTGTCCGGAACGCTGCTGGGATGTTTGATATTTCTCACATGGGTAAATTTATCTTTCAAGGTGCTTCGGTGCTGGCTCAACTTCAGCGGCTGGTGCCTTCGGACTTGAGCCGATTGACAGTGGGACAGGCTCAATACACCGTATTGTTAAATCCCCAAGGTGGGGTGATCGACGACATTATTGTTTACTTGGAAGCTAATGGACAAGTAGTCTTAATTGTGAATGCGTCCACGAGAGAGCAAGATTGGCAGTGGCTGACCAGTCATTTGGATCAAAACCAAGTGCAGTGCCAAGATTTTTCGGCAGACTTGGCTTTAATTGCTGCTCAAGGTCCCCAGGCGGTCGCTAAATTACAGCCCTTGATCAATCAAAGCATTACCAACCTTCCCAACTTTGGTCACTGTCGGGCAGAGGTTTTGGGTTATCCGGCTTTTATCGCTCGCACTGGCTACACTGGCGAAGATGGGGTCGAAATCATGCTAGAGCCAGCGGCGGCGATTGAGCTGTGGCAAAAGCTATTGTCTGTAGGGGTATTGCCCTGCGGACTGGGCGCTAGAGACACCCTGCGCCTGGAGGCAGCTATGTGTTTATATGGCCAAGAACTTAGCCCCAGTATTACTCCTCTAGAGGCTGGCTTAGGTTGGTTGGTACATTTAGACAAAGGCGAATTCATCGGTAGTGATGTGCTCAACCAACAAAAAGTCGCTGGGTTAGAGCTGCGGTTAGTGGGCTTAGAGTTAACTGGGCGAAATATTGCCCGCCACAACTATTCGATCGTTTATCAAGGTCAAACTGTGGGTTTAGTCACCAGTGGCACTCTGTCGCCAACTCTTAATAAGCCGATCGCCTTGGGATATGTTCCTAATCATCTCAGTAAGTTAGGCCAGGAACTGGAAGTTGAGATTAGAGGCAAGTATTGCCCGGCTACGGTTGTGAAAAAGCCCTTCTACAAAGCTAGCTATCGTTAGTTCTAAATACTCCCTATTGCACAACTTCATCGGTTTGCTGTTTCTTGCCATTGAAGTTCGGGCGCTTGAACTTGCTGGCCGGTTGGAAGTTTTCGACAGGGGTGTTTTCTAGGGCAGCATTCATAAACCGCCGCCAAATTGGTGCGGCGTAGGTACCACCAGTCACCCCTTTGCCCAGCGGCGTATTGTTATCTTTCCCAATCCAAACCGCTGCGGCTAGCTGAGGGACGTACCCGACAAACCATACATCCCGTTCTGAAGAAGTTGTACCAGTTTTACCAGCCGCTGGGCGACCGATCGCCGCATTTTTACCAGTACCACCGCTGCCATAAATAACTGACTCTAGGGCATTAGTGATTTGCGCTGAAGCCCAAGGATCTAAGACCAGTTTGCGGTTTTCCTTGTCTGGTGAATTATCTAGCAGCACACTGCCTTCACTATCTGTAACCCGCACCACACTGGTGGTAGGAGACTGCCAACCGTTGCTAGCGAAGGTGGCAAAAGCACCGGCCATTTCCATTGGCGAAACTCCGATCGCTCCCAATGGCAACGAAACGACTGGATCCATTGGACTCTTAATCCCCAGCGTGCGACAGGTGGCAATTACTTTATCCAGACCCACGGTCTTGCCCATCTTTACTGCCGGGACGTTGGCCGAAAATTTAAGGGCAGTGCGGATACTAATGGGACCAGAATAGCTTCTGCCGTAGTTTACCGGAGAATAATAACCCGCCCCATCTTTATAGCGAACAGGAGTATCATAAACGGTCGATTCTGTGGTGTAGCGACCGGTAGCAAAGGCGGTGTAATAGACTAATGGTTTAAAGGAAGAACCCGGTTGCCGTTTGGCTTCCATCGCCCGGTTAAAATTACTTTTGTTGTAGTCAGTGCCCCCAACGATCGCTTTGATGTAATGGGTACGGGGATCGATCGCGGCTAAGCCAATTTGGTAATCTTTGCCATAGTTGCGGGAGGCATTAGCCACAATTTCTTCTGCTGCTTGCTGAAACTTGTAGTCTACGGTAGTTTGAATTCGCATCCCGCCCTTGCGGACAGTTTCACGACCAAACTTCTGATTCAATTCTTCAATTACCGTATCGGTGACATAGGGTAGCCGACTGCGCTGCCAAGTCTTGATTTTGCCGATTTTAATTTTGTAGTCTTTGGCAGCTTGTGTTTCAGCTGGGGTGATCCAGCCTAAGGTGCGCATCCGGTTTAAAACCTCGGTTTGCCGCTCCTTCGCCTTCTCCATACTTTTAAAAGGACTCCAACGCTCCGGTGACTGGATCAGACCCGCCATCATGGCTCCTTCAGCCAGATTTAAATCTGCTGCTTTTTTACCGAAATAGCTTTGAGCGGCTGTTTCCACACCATAATTATTGTGTCCCCAATAAACCTGATTCAAATACATTTCCAGAATCTGGTCTTTGCGAAAAATTTGCTCTAGGCGAATGGAGAGAACGGATTCAGCTAGCTTACGAGTGAATTCTTTTTTCTGGGATAGAAATAAATTCTTGATTAGCTGCATGGTGATGGTTGAACCACCCTCTGCTTCTCGACCCTTGCTCAGGTTGGCGACAAAAGCCCGACCAACACCACTGGGATTGATACCGTTGTGATAGTAGAAATTACTATCTTCGATCGCCAGTAGTGCCCGTTTAAGGTGGGGAGAAATCTGATTGAGGGTAACAACTTCTCGATTGGCTTCACCATGGAGACTCGCCAAAGGGACACCCTTCACGTCGGTGATATAGGTGGTCTCGGTGGGAGCATAACTGCGCAGAATTCTAACATCTGGCAGGTTGCGAAAACTGAGTGCCAATCCAACCAAGCTACCGGCTAGCACCGCACTGGCTAACATCGTCACGCCCAGTATCGTTCCACCAGCGTTCTTTAAAACACCAGTAGCAAAGTTACTAGCTGGGTGTTTGGTGGATTGTTGTTCGTTAATGGCTCTAGAAGACACTCTATTTTTTCTCTAAAGATATAGATGTTAAAGATATGAACTTACGATCACGAGTGGCGATCGATCTCAGCTGAGAACTTCAATCATGATCGATTAACTAAGTTCTCGATATTGTTCACTCTACATGTTTTTTGAAGATACCGAAAGAGGCGATTTACTTAACCGCCTCTTTACCCTTAATCTGCCTTATTTATCTCATTCACCAGTGACCTGGCCTCATCAATTTGTACTCCAATCGCTCCAACCGCTGACTTGCTCAAAGTCGTTTGATTGTTTCCAAAGCAGTCTACCAAGATGAGTCACAGCGCTTCCAAGCATCAATTCTGAAGAATGATTATGATCTGATCTGCTAGATCCACCGTCCATGGTAAGCTGCTGAAGCTGAAATTGGGGAAGTTCGGTAATATTCCGATACTGTGCCGCAACTGTAAAGCAGCCAGCTGGCTGACGAGTCAGAATACCGATCGCAGCTTTGTCCGATCGATTCTTGCGTTGCACAAGAACAGAAACTTGATTTCTACTTCAACTAGTACTTTAGAATCCTTAGCTTGTCCAGGATTGTTTTATCCAACAGCCGCTCAAGATGGAATTTTGACCAGAGTTAGGGTTCCTGGCGGATTATTAAGTGGTCATCAAGTAACTGCCATCGTAGACTTGGCTACTCAGATTGGTTTAAAAAGCATCCAAATTACTAATCGCGCCAATCTTCAGTTCAAACTCTCTCAAGCACTGACTCTGGATATTTTTCAGCAATTACAAGCGGTAGGTTTGGCAGCGCTGGTTCCAGAGGTTGATCATTTGCGGAATATTATGGCTAGTCCTACGGCAGGGATTGATGCTCAGGCAATAATTGATACTAGGCAAATAGTCTGGGCGATCGAGCAATATATTTCCCACAGTCCTAACCTGGTTGGTTTGAGTGCCAAGTTCAGCATTGGCATCGACGGTGGCGAGATAATATCGATTCGGCAGCGTCCCAATGATTTAATTCTGGTTGCTCATGATCAAGGATGGCGGCTGTTCTTGAATATGGGCGATGGGGTTGAACTAGATACCGGATTGGGCTGTATCGTAGATAACTGCGTTAATCTCGTCGCCCAGATTTATCAGATTTATTTAGAACATGCCACCGCTTTACCCAAAGCTCCACAGCAGCATCGACGGAGTAAGCAGCCTCGCCTAAGGCAGTTAGTAGCGCACTGGGGTTTAGATTGGTTTCGTAGTTTATTAGCCTCAGATTTTGATGACCAGCAGGAGCTAAACCCCAAGATGATCGGTAAGCCTGGGGCACATTTGGGCATCCATCGTCAGCGCGCAGCCGGTTATTCATATGTGGGATTGATTTTGCCATTGGGTCAGCTGTTGATCGATCAACTACGTAGCCTGGGTGATTTAGCAGATCGTTATGGCGATGGGAGTTTGCGGTTAACGCCTTGGCAGAATGTGATCTTACCGAATATTTTAGATACTGAACTGCCCAATTTAATACAAGCACTAGAAGAATTGGGACTACAAACTAATGCTAATCATCCCGCCGGATCGATCGCTGCCTGTCGTGGTAAGCCTGGTTGCCAAGCTGCTGAAACGAATAGTCATGCTCATGCTCAAAAATTGATTCAGCAGTTGATCAATCGATTAGATCAGCCCCTGCAAGTCCATATCAGCGGTTGCGGCAAAGGCTGTGCTCATCCTATTGGTAGCGATATTGCGCTACTTGGTATATTCGATGAACAGAACGAGAGCTATGAAATTTATCTGCGATCGGGCAATCAAACCTTTGGTCAACGGTTGTTTCCGATGATGCCAGTAGAACAGGCGATTGAGACGATCGATCGAATGGTCTGTATTTACCAACAACAGCGCCGCACCACCCAGGAATCCTTTGATGACTTTGTACAGCGTCATCTCATCTCAGAGTTATATCAACTTTTCGCTATTCAAATTGACAGTTAAACTTAATGCTGGACTACATTCGCGACGGCGCAGAAATCTACAAAAAATCATTTGCCACCATTCGATCAGAGACTGATTTAAGCAATATTTCACCAGACTTGGAAAAAGTCGTGGTGCGCATGATTCACGGCTGTGGCATCACCGATATTGCTCAGGACATCGCGGCTTCGCCCCTAGCGGCAGCAATCGGCAGGAAAGCCCTACGTGAAGGTGCCGCCATTTTTTGTGATGCTCACATGGTTGCTGATGGCGTAACCCGTAACCGCTTACCAGCCAACAACGATGTCATTTGTACCCTTAAACATCCTGAAGTGCCAAGAATGGCACAGTGGCTTGGCAACACCCGATCAGCAGCAGCCTTAGAACTATGGTTGCCGGACTTGGCCGGATCGGTAGTGGCGATCGGCAACGCCCCTACTGCCCTCTTTCGGTTACTGGAATTACTGGATGAAGGAGCCAGCAAGCCCGCTTTAATCGTGGGAATGCCAGTAGGTTTTGTGGGTGCAGCGGAATCCAAGGCCGAGCTGGCAGCCAATAGTCGGGGTGTTCCTTTCATTACGATTCACGGGCGGCGGGGTGGTAGTGCCATGACTGCTGCTGCTATTAATGCTTTAGCTCAGGAGGCTGAATAACTATGACTGTTGGTAAATTGTATGGTTTGGGATTGGGGCCAGGCGACCCAGAATTGCTAACTTTGAAGGCATACCGCATTTTGCAATCAGTGCCAGTGGTGGCTTATCCGGCATCTCCTGATGGTCGTTGTATTTCGCGGGCAGTCGTGGCCGATTATCTGAAACCAGAGCAGATCGAGATTCCGATGGTGCTACCTTTTAAACTAGAAATTTCCTCCCAGCCATATTACGACAAGATGGCCGAAGAATTAGCACAGCATCTAGAGGCTGGTCGGGATGTAGCCGTGCTATGTGAAGGCGATCCCTTTTTCTTTGGCACCTTTATGTACACCTTCAATCGGCTGTCTCACCGATTCCCCACCGAAGTAGTACCAGGGGTTTCTTCGGTCATGGCTAGTGCCGGGATGCTCGGTACACCTTTGACTTATCGTAACGATGTATTCATTGTGTTGACTGGGACTTTGCCAGCGGAGACAATTGCTGACAGGCTGAAAGTTGCTGATGCTGCTGTTATCATGAAATTGGGGCGTAATTTTGCCAAGGTTTGTGATGTGTTGAAAGAGGTAGGATTGTGGGAGAGAGCCAAATATATCGAACGATCGACTACTGAAAAACAAAGAATTGTACCGATCGCAGAAGTTGATCCAACGCAGGTACCTTATTTTGCGATGATCGTGATTCCAAGTGAATGGCAGTGGATGCATGGCTAAAATTGCAGTAGTAGTGCTTAGTCAAGATAGTGTGGCGACAGCAAGGCGATTGATGACCGCGCTGCCGGAGGCAGTGCTATATGGTTCAGCCAAACGCACCACTGGCGTAGATGTTAGCTTCGAGCATTTCAAAACGACAGTCCAGGAGTTATTTAACCAGGATATTGCTATTGTGGGGCTTTGTGCTGCTGGGATTTTGATTCGATCGATCGCCCCACTCCTGCAAGACAAACTCCATGAACCAGCTGTGATTGCGGTGGCCAGCGATGGTAGTACTGTTGTCCCTTTACTGGGCGGGTTGCATGGAGCTAACGACTTAGCACGGCAGATTGCCGCTGTTTTAGCAGTATCGCCAGCCATTACCACTACTGGTGATATTCGGTTCCAGACAACTTTGCTGGCTCCACCAGCTGGTTACAAGTTGGCTAATCCTCAACATGGCAAACAATTTATTTCAGATTTGATTGCTGGGGAAAAGCTGCGCTTAATAAGTAGTGCTCCTTGGTTGGACTCCGCGCAACTGCCAACAAATCCCCAGAGCCAGCTATCAATTCAAGTTACCAATAGATCTGTACAGTCAGATCATGATTGTTTGGTTTATCATCCGGCCACTATCGTTATCACAATTTGTCGAACTGGAGAAAGCCCTGAGTCTCTATCTACAGCATTAGCCGAAATATTAACTAATCAACAGTTATCGACCCTCAGCATTGCTGGAATTATCACTAATGAAGATGATATAGGTGACGAAGGTATTCGATCGATCGCCCAAGAATACCAAGTACCGCTCAGATTCATAGCTGGCCAACAATCGGCACCAGTATTAGCAAGCTTGATCGCAACACCATTACTAGTCGAACAGCATGGTGGTTATGAGATTGCTATATCGATTACACTTCAGCCCATTGATATCAATACCATCGGTCAAGGCTTAGGAAAGCTATCGATCGTTGGGACTGGTCCAGGCAGTGCCGAGTGGATATCTCCTCAAGTTAAGGCCGTACTGCAAGAGGCCACCGATTGGGTCGGCTACTCCACCTATCTCAATTTGGCGGAACCACTACGACAGAAACAGCAGCGACACGATTCTGATAATCGAGTGGAGTTAGATCGATCGCGGCTGGCTTTGAATTTGGCGGCAGAGGGGCGAACGGTGGCTGTGGTGTCTTCGGGCGATCCTGGGATCTACGCGATGGCGGCAGCGGTGTTAGAGGTGATTGATCGTGATCGAAACCCCTTATGGCAGCGGGTGGAAATTCAAATTTGTCCAGGGATTTCGGCCATGCAAGCCGCTGCATCGTTGGTGGGAGCGCCTTTGGGTCATGACTTCTGTGCAATTTCGCTGTCTGATATTTTGAAGCCTTGGAGTGCGATCGAACAGCGTTTAACAGCAGCAGCTCAAGGTGATTTTGTCATTGCTTTTTACAATCCAATTTCTAGTCAACGGACTTGGCAGTTAGTCAAAGCTAAAGAAATACTATTGAAATGGCGTAAGTCAGATACGCCAGTTGTTTTGGCTCGCAATGTTGGCAGACCAGGGCAGTCTTCGATCGTCAAAACTTTAGGTGATTTGGTGAGTGAAGATGCCGATATGCGCACGATGATTTTGATTGGGTCTAGTAAAACCCGCTTAATCCAACAGCCTCGCCAAAAAACCTGGGTATATACACCACGCCACTATCATGGCTCGTCCCACATTTAGGACATTGCCACTCTCTGATATTCAACGGCAGTCTACCCACAATATGTCTACAGTTCCCGCACCGTTTAGAGCTAGGAAACCAGCGGTCGATCTTACGAATGTTCGGTCATCCACCTGCTCGATTATGAGAACTTTCTTAACATTTGGTTACAATAGAGAAACAAGCGGTAACGACTGTTTTACCGAGATTATGAGAGGTCGCTGCATGAATGGCAATATCCGCTTAGGGACATTATTTGGAATTCCCTTTTACGTTAATCCCTCTTGGTTTGTAGTACTTGGTCTAGTAACTCTTACCTACGGCGATGGTCTGGCGGCAGCTTTTCCTGGTTTACCATCAGGGGTGCCGTTAGTTTTGGGTCTTGTGACTGGTTTATTGGTCTTTGCTTCTGTTCTTGCCCACGAGTTGGGTCATAGCTGGGTGGCAATTAGTCAGGGAATTAATGTTCGATCGATCTCTTTATTCTTGTTCGGGGGAGTCGCCAGTCTAGAGAAAGAGTCGGAAACTCCCGCTGATGCTTTCTGGGTGGCGATCGCCGGGCCAGCAGTCAGCTTTCTGCTATTCGGTGTATTGACGCTCTTTAATGGTTTGGTTATTCTGCCTGCGCCCCTCGCTGCTATTATTGCCGTCCTGGCAACTGTTAACTTGACGCTGGGAGCCTTTAACCTTATTCCTGGCCTACCGTTAGATGGTGGCAATATCCTGAAGGCAATCGTCTGGAAAGTTACTGGCAATCCTTACCAAGGAGTTAAATTCGCTAGTTGGGTTGGTCAAGCTTTTGGTTACTTGGCGATCGCTTCTGGGGTAGTGCCTTTGGTATTATTTGGCAGCTTTGATAATCTCTGGAATGCTCTGATTGGCTGGTTCTTATTGCAAAATGCGCAGCAGTCGGCACAGTTTGCCAGGGTGCAGTCCCAGTTGGTGGGTTTGGTGGCAGCGGATGCCGTGACGGCTAATAGTCCGATTATCTCAGCGCAATCTTCTCTCCGTGCCTTTGTGGATTTTCGGACTCTAGAGCATAGCAACTGGAATCGTTTTTTGGTTACGGATGGAGATGGTCAGCTGGTGGGGACAATTGATGTGGATGCTCTGAAAAGAGTGGCCAGTGAGTTGTGGTCGAGTACGATCGTAAGTGAATTGATGCAGCCGATCGAACAAACCACGATGATTGAATCTGGTCAGCCACTCATGCAGGCGATCGAGCAACTAGAGAAATATCATCTCCATTCACTGAATGTGATTCGTGAGAATGGCTCATTAGTTGGTCTGTTGGAGAAAGCCGCAATCGTTAACTTGGTGCAACAACGAAGTTCCACAGTGCCAGTTTAAGTAGTCGTATTTATTATTTTTCTGAAGAGCAGGTTAGTCCCAAGTGGCTGACCTGCTCAAACAATTGCGGCCACAATTGACCCCAGTTGGGAACAGATTATTTTTGAGGAGTTCGATTACAATTCAAGCCTGATTGAAGTTGTTGTAACTGCACTAGTTTAGAAACTTATGAGAGATAGTCTGAAACAACGAATTGTTGATGTTTGCAATCAAAAAATCGCACAAAAGGGGCTGAGCGTTGGTGTTTCCTTCTATGCCTTTTTTGCTAATAAAAACGATAACCCTCAACTTTTAATGGAAGCCGCCGAGTGGTGGATAATTACCCACCAATTGAATCACTTTGAAAAAGCGGTGAAAATTAAGAACTTAGTTCAGAATGATGATTGAATATCAAATCTAGGAGCATAGTATGAATGAAAAAAGGGTTGCTCTGATCACTGGCTCGACCTCCGGTATCGGCATGGCTATTGCCCAACAACTTTTTGAGGACGGCTTTGCCATTGCTTTTCATTCCAAATCTTCAGTGGAGATTGGGCAAGCATTCGCGCAGAGTCATCCCGGTGCATCTTATACCCAAGCCGATTTAGCTGACCAAAAGCAAGTTAGTCATCTAATTACTGAAGTTATATCGCATCATAACCGTCTGGATGTATTGGTGAATAATGCCGGTATTAGTGCAGTGATTCCGCACAACTCCCTGAAGGAAGCTACCGCCGAAATTTGGCGAGATATTTATGAAGTTAATGTCATTG
This sequence comes from Synechococcales cyanobacterium, assembly GCA_043755575.1. Classification (GTDB taxonomy): domain Bacteria; phylum Cyanobacteriota; class Cyanobacteriia; order Cyanobacteriales; family Chamaesiphonaceae; genus JAAFHZ01. Next base: position 20,316 of record JAYUSR010000155.1, on the reverse strand, counting down.
CACCCTGGACACTCATTGCCGAGGCTGAAAGTGCGCTGCGTGAATCGTCGAATAGTAATTGTCCCAGTTGTGTTTTGAACATCAGTTCCCATGCAGGTGTTCGTCCCAAAGGAGCATCAATTCCCTATGCCGCCAGCAAGGCTGCTCTGAACCATATGACCCGACTATTGGCCGTGAGTCTGGCACCACAAATTCGGGTGAATGCGATCGCACCAGGATTAGTCGAAACACCGATGACGGAGAATTGGACAGAGGCGCGAAAACTTTGGCAAGAGCGCTCACCGATGGGACGCGGAGCACAGCCAGCGGAGATTGCCCAGGTGGCTTCGATGTTGGTGGCAAGTAGCTATCTGACGGGCGAAATCGTGATGTCTGATGGTGGTTTAAATCTCACTTGATGCTCTAGCGAAACGTGGCTATTGCTTTTCTGGCTCTAGTTGTGGAGAAGAAGAAGTAAACAAAACCCGCTTATACAAATCTTTTAAAGCAATTTCAACTGCCACCGACTTGAGAGATAAAACAGCATCTTCCCCCATCCATTCTGTCAGCAACCATTGATGACTATCGACCTTGGTAAACTGCTCTACTCGATGGGCAGTTTGGTCAACCAAAATATATTCTTCAAATTTAGGAATAGAGCGATACAAACGAAATTTATCTGATCGATCATACTCCATCGTTGAACTTGATAAAACTTCTACAATTAGACAGGGATTGGTTAAAGCAGTCTGCTTACCATCTGTAAATTCAGGTTCTCCAGCGATCACGATTGCATCGGGGTAAGTATAACTCTCATGCAACGGCAACCACAGCCGCATATCACTCATGAAAACTGAATAATTCAAATCTTCCAGCGCCAACAACAGCCGTGCATGGAACTTGCCTGTCAAAATATTATGGTTTGCTGAAGCTCCGGCCACTGGAATAATATCTCCTAAAATTAATTCACTTTTAAACTCTGCCCGATCTTCGCGTTCCAGATACTCAGCAGGTGTATAGCGCTTGACTGAAGCAACAACCATTATTAACCTCTTTTTCTGGAGTGTCGATTTCCAGATTAAACTGGTATGCACTTATTATTTTACGATGTTTGATTTCCCATAGCAAAAGTCCCAATCATGAATGAATTGAATTTAGTCACTATGACAGTCAGACAGCATGTTATTGAGGCTTTCCAGCAAGCCTTACTAGCGATCGATCCCCAGCAAGCTATTCATCAGCATGCTCATCGGCAGGGCGATTCTTTAATAATTGAATCCACCGCTTGGGATTTGAACTCGATCGATCTCCGTTTAATCGCGGTGGGTAAAGCAGCTCTGCCGATGGCCACCGCCATGGCTAAATTAGTCGGAGACAAGACCAACCGAGCTGTGATCATCACACCAAATGGCTCACCCTCAGCTGATCTGCCATCTAATTGGCAAATCATCCCAGCCGCTCACCCTTTACCCGATGAAGGCAGCTTGATGGCTGGTGTGCAGGTCAGGCAATTACTCACGAACTGCACTCCTAATACTTTGGTTTTGGTGTGTGTCTCTGGCGGGGCGACTGCCTTGTTGGTCGATCCACTACCCGAAATTGACCTGGCAGCCTTACGCCTCAAATATCAAGAACTGCTGGCCAGTGGCGCAGACATCACCACCATGAACCAGGTGCGGACTAGTCTCGATCGGTTAAAAGGCGGTGGCCTAGTCACGCAAGCCCAACCTGCCCAAGTGATTGGTTTAATTTTGTCGGATGTGGTGGGGGATGCGATCGCCACCATTGGTTCTGGTTTAACCAATCATCCCCAAGCCCAGAATGTTTTGGTGGGCAATAACCGCCAAGCCTGTCAGGCGGCGGCTAAATATTGGAGTGACCAAGGCTATGTGCCCCGCATTGTCACTACTAACTTACAGGGAGAGGCGCAGGAGCGGGGCAGGGAAATCGCCCAGGCTATTGTCCAAGAAGCACCGGGGACGGTTTTGATTTATGGTGGCGAAACTACTGTTACCTTGCCACCCAGTTGTGCTGGTCAGGGTGGTCGGAACCAAGAATTAGTGCTGGCTGCGGCTTTGACTCTCCACGATTTGCAGGAGCCAGCTTGGATTGCCAGTATGGGGACTGATGGGATTGATGGTCAGAGTGAGGCAGCGGGATCGATCGCTAATGAGCAAACTGTTTCTCTTGGCCAAGCGCAGGGTTTAGAAGCCACTGATTATCTGGAACGGCATGATAGTTATAACTTTTTTCAGCCGCTCCAGGATTTGATTGTGACTGGGGCAACTGGGACTAATGTGGCGGATATTGTGATAGCAGTGCGGATTTAGCTTGGAATGGTGGGCGGGGGCTGATATGCTGAAAAGAACGAGTTGAGGAGGGTGTTAGAACTCCCAAAACTCATCAGGTTTAGAAAATGTAGCAGGAGGATGTTAGTGGCTAGTAATATTCCACTACAGCGATTTAATAAGCGACAAGTTCGTAATTATATTCAAGAAAATAATTGTTTGATCGACTTATCGCTAAATTCTCAGACACCACATAACCTATTATTTGTTTTCAACAAAACTTACCAGTGTATTAACAAGAGAATCTTGGCAGTCAGCGGAGATGGTACTGGAAACCTTTACGATTCTATTAGTGATTGGCAAGCTGAAGTTAATGGATCAATTAAGCTGAATGAACTCGCGCCAGTCCACATTCTGTATCATCAAATTCCTAGCCGAGATAAATTTATTCAGGAAATTCCGAATTTTATTTCTAATCTAGCTCAAGAGCTTGAAATTGAGCTTACTGAGTTGAACAAAACTTTAGAAAGTTTATTGATTATTGATCGAGTGTTCGAGAACCATAATAGGCATCGTCAAATCAGTAACAATAAAAAGGTTTTAGGTTCATTAATTGCATATATTGGGGAGGTGGTCAAAGCAGCCATTAATGGGAAGTGGTTAATCCAGCAGGGTGATGAAACACAATGGGAACCAATAATTATTAGTTCCGGTGGTAAAACTACTTCATTTTGTATCCTAATATTTGATGAACTTTACGAGGCAGAAGAAATCAGTTTTTACGATCTGGCTGCAATGTTAATTGAGCCTCATCAACAATAAATTAATTAATTGCAACCAATTTTGCCAGCTCACACCGATTTTAAACATTCTCTCAGAAATATTTTCTTAAAATCGATTTATCACCCTTCCCAAAATCACCGATGCTAGCACCAACCATCACTGCCTTTCCCCTAACCGCTGTAGTAGGCCAAGAAGCCATCAAGCTGGCTCTGCTCTTAGTGGCGATCGATCCCACCCTGGGCGGCGTAGCCATTGCTGGCCGACGCGGTACCGCCAAATCGGTAATGGCCAGAGCTGTCCATGCTTTGTTGCCGCCGATCGAAGTCGTTAGCGGCAGTATCAGTAACAGCGATCCGCATAACCCTGGTGATTGGGATGATGTCATTGCCGCGCAACTGGCCGGGGTAGAAACGATTCCGACCCAGATGATTCCAGCTCCTTTTGTCCAAATTCCGCTGGGTATTACCGAAGATCGGTTGTTGGGGGCGGTGGATTTAGACAAATCGGTACAGGCCGGTCAGGCCGTGTTTCAGCCAGGGTTGCTGGCTCAGGCCAATCGTGGGGTGCTGTACATTGATGAAATTAATCTGCTCGATGACCAAATTTCTAATCTACTACTAACCGTTTTAACAGAAGGTCGCAACCAAATTGAGCGGGAAGGCATTAGCATTCAGCATCCCTGTAAACCTTTGCTGATTGCCACCTACAACCCGGAAGAAGGTTCCCTGCGCGAGCATTTACTCGATCGGATCGCCATTTCCCTTTCGGCCGATGGGGTCTTGGGCATTGATGATCGAGTGCAAGCGGTGGGTCAGGCGATTGGTTATGCCAAATCGCCCCAGGATTTTTTGGCTCAGTACGAGGAAGAAACTGACAACTTAAAAACCCAAATCATTTTGGCGCGGGAATGGCTCAAAGAAGTCTCGATCGCCACTGAGCAAATTGCTTATTTGGTAAATGAAGCGATTCGGGGTGGCGTGATGGGTCATCGCGCCGAATTATTTGCAGTGCGGGTGGCGATGGCTGCGGCGGCTTTAGAAGGTCGTAGTAATGTCAACGCCGATGACCTGCGTCGCGCCGTCGAGCTGGTGATTGTGCCCCGCGCTACGGTGTTGCAAACCCAGCAAGATGATCCGCCCCCGCCGCCCCCACCGCAGCAACCAGATCAAGGGGAAGACGACCAGGATCAGGAGCAAGAAGACAATGACCAAGAAGAAGAACCCCCAGAAAATCAGCCAGAAGAGCCACCGAATATTCCGGAGGAGTTTATCTTTGACCCCGAGGGAGTGATTCTGGACGACAGCGTGATGTATTTTGCCCAAAATGCCAAACAAAAACAGGGTAAATCTGGTAGTCGTAGCCTAGTCTTCTCAGAGGATCGGGGGCGCTATGTGAAACCGATTTTACCGCGTGGTAAAGTGCGCCGGATTGCTGTGGATGCTACCCTGCGAGCGGCGGCTCCTTACCAAAAATCGCGGCGGCTACGCCAGCCTGATCGCAAGGTAATTGTGGAGCAAAGCGATATTCGGGGCAAGAAATTGGCCAGACGATCGGGTGCTTTAATTGTGTTCGTGGTCGATGCTTCAGGTTCGATGGCTTTAAACCGGATGCAGTCAGCCAAAGGTGCCGTGATGCGGCTACTAACCGAAGCCTACCAAAACCGCGATCAGGTGGCCTTGATTCCTTTCCGGGGTGAGCAGGCCGAAGTATTGCTACCCCCCACTCGATCGATTGCTATGGCCAAACGCCGCCTGGAAAGAATGCCCTGTGGTGGTGGTTCGCCCCTAGCGCATGGTCTGACTCAAGCCGTGCGGCTGGGTGTAAATGCTCAAAGTGGTGGGGATGTCGGTCAGGTGGTGGTGATTGCCATTACCGATGGCCGGGGCAATGTGTCGCTGAAGCGATCGCTTGGCGAAGAGATTCCGGCAGGCGAAAAACCAGATATCAAAGGTGAACTACTAGAAATTGCTGGTCGTTTTCGGACGTTGAACATGAAACTATTGGTGATTGATACCGAGAATAAATTTATTTCGACGGGTTTTGCAAAGGAGTTAGCAACTAAGGCTGGTGGTAACTATTACCATCTACCAAAAGCTACTGATCAATCGATCGCCAGTACGGCCATGAGTGCTATTGCCGATATGCGGCGTTAAGTAGTACAATTGCACCCAAAGCTTTTGATTCTGTTGCTATGAACCCCGAAATCATCGATCGATCCCATCAACTCCGGCAGCAACTCCAGGCAGCAGGCTATGCCTACTATGTTTTGGATAGTCCAGTAATGGAAGATGCGGTGTACGATCGACTGTATCGAGAGCTGCAAGATTTAGAGCAGCAGCATCCAGAGTTAGTCACCCCCGATAGTCCGACCCAACGGGTGGGCGATAGATTGACCAGTCAATCTGGTACCATCGCCCATCGAATTCCGCTGTACAGCCTAGAAAATGCCTTTGATATGGCCGAGTTTGCCGATTGGCAAACGGGTTGGCAGCGAGTGGCTGGCCAAGAAATTCAGACCGCATATGTTTGTGAGCTGAAAATTGATGGCAATGCTTTAGCGCTTACTTACGAAAACGGGGTCTTAGTGCGAGGCTGTACCCGTGGCGATGGCGTAACCGGCGAAGACATCACCAACAACATCAAAACCATTCGATCGATCCCCCTCAAGCTCCAGATCGAAAATCCACCAGAGTTCGTAGAGATTCGCGGCGAGGCTTTTATGCCGGTTGCGACCTTTAGCGCGATCAACCAAGAGCGAGAAGCCAATGGCGAATCCTTATTTGCTAATCCCCGGAACGCCGCAGCTGGTACCCTGCGCCAACTTGACCCCCAAATTGTGGCTCAGCGTCGCTTAGATTTTTTTGGCTACACTCTACACTGGCCACATGAAGCAGAAATTGACTCCCAGTGGGCATCGTTAGAGCTATTGAAAAAGCTCGGATTCAAGGTCAATCCTAACTGTCAAATCTGTCCAGCCTTAGAAGGGGTCAAAGATTTTTACGACCATTGGAATACCGCGCGGCTCGATTTGCCCTACATGACCGACGGGGTGGTAGTGAAGATTAATTCGATCGATCTCCAACAGGAATTAGGTTTTACCAATAAATTTCCGCGCTGGGCGGTAGCGCTCAAATATCCCGCCGAAGAAGCTCCCACTAAATTACTAGATATTAGTGTGAACGTAGGACGCACCGGGGCGATCACGCCTTTGGCGCATCTTCAGCCCGTGCAATTAGCTGGAACTACCGTGCAACGCGCCACCTTGCACAATAGCGATCGGATTGCCCAGCTTGATCTAAAAATTGGTGATACCGTGATTGTGCGCAAGGCCGGGGAGATTATTCCGGAAGTGGTGCGAGTGCTACCAGAACTACGACCAGCCGATGCCCGCGATTTTGTGATGCCGACCCACTGCCCAGTTTGTAGTCAGGCGGTCGTTAAGTCTTCACTAGAGGCAGTATTGCGCTGTGTTAATCCGCGTTGCGCGGCGATTGTGAAAGGGTCAATCACCCATTGGGTGAGCCGTGATGCCCTGGATATTAATGGTGTGGGCGAAAAGTTGGTGGAGCAGCTGGTGGATAAAGGCTTAGTGACAGCCGTAGCCGATTTGTATAACTTGACCTTAGAAAAAATGCTGAATCTAGAGCGGATGGGGGAGAAATCAGCGGCGAAAGCGTTGGAGGCGATCGATCGATCTAAATCTCAACCCTGGTCGCGGGTGCTGTATGGTTTGGGCATTCGTCATGTGGGTAGTTCCAATGCCGAAATTATCAGCCAGAAATTTACTAGCGCCGAGCAGCTGGCTCAAGCTCAAGCTCATCAGATTGAAAATATCTATGGCATTGGTATCGAGATAGCGATAGCTGTAACACTATGGTTTCAGCAGCCAGATAATTTGGAGTTGATGGCAAGGTTGCGAGCGGCTGGGTTGAATCTGGTAGGTGAGACAATCGTTGTTACTAGTGCACAGCCTTTAAATGGTCAAGTTTTTGTAGTTACTGGTACCCTACCGAACTTAAAACGTGATGAAGCGAAGAAGTTAATTCAGCAAGCCGGTGGCAAAGTCACCGATGCAGTGAGTAGCCAGACTAGTTATTTATTGGCTGGTGAAAAGGCCGGATCGAAGCTAGCTAAAGCTGAAAAGCTGGGTGTAAAGGTGATTTCTGAAGAAGAGCTACTGAGCTTGCTGAAAGAATAATATCTGATAGTGAGTATTCCACTAGAAAACTATTTTCGTCTAACATCACGGCTAAACTTTTATTGCGGTATGATAAAACCACCAATCGATATCAATTATCGACTATTGAGTTATTTTCAGGCATTTTTAAGTGAGGTACTCAATTGAAACATGTTGTATCGGCAGATTGGTTAACTAAAAATCTCGATAATCCAGAAGTAGTGGTGATCGACTGTCGCTTTTCTTTGGCTGACCCAAAATTGGGACAACAAAAATATTTAGAATCCCACATTCCTGGCGCTCATTATTTAGATCTAAATCAAGATCTCTCAGCACCGGTACAAAAATATGGTGGTCGGCATCCCTTACCCGATCCTAATATTCTCGCTACCAAATTTGCCCAGATTGGCATCGAGTTTGGCAAAACCTTAGTAGTAGCTTATGATGATTCGCGATTGGCTTTCGCCGCCCGGTTATGGTGGTTGCTGCACTACTATGGGCACGATCAGGCGGTTGTTCTAGATGGTGGCTATCCCCAATGGTTGAAAGCTGGTTTACCTGTATCGATCGCAGAGCCAATCAGTCGCTTGGCCACTTTTTTACCCCAGATCCAGCCAGGTTGGACGGTATCGATCGAAGCGGTCTCGAACTGTGATGAGCATTCACCAATCGTGTTGATAGATTCTCGCGAGGCCGATCGATACGCCGGAATCAAAGAGCCAATCGACCCTTACGCTGGGCGGATTTCGGGAGCATACAATTACCCTTGGCCAGAAGTCACTGATGCTGATGGCTTACTATTACCTGAATTGTTTCAACAGCAGCGTTGGCAGCAACTACCAGCTGATAAAACCAAAGTTGTGTACTGTGGTTCTGGGGTAACAGCTTGCGTGAATGTGCTTTCGCTGGCAATTGGTGGATACCCTCAACCACTGCTATATGCTGGGGGCTGGAGCGACTGGTGTGCCCACCATTGAACCTGTTTATTGGTAAACAAATTAGCGCTAAAGCACTTGTCCCAGTAGCGACAAATTTAAAACATGACCGCCCGTTACCAAATACACCGGACGAGCGATCGAACCCACCTGCCTAATTAAATTCCCGAGCCTGTCGCGAAACAACCGCCCCAATTCATAGGCCGGAATCACTCCCCAACCGGTCTCTTCTGCTACTAAAATTACCTGTGCCGCCGGATTTTTGATACTCTCCAAGAACTGCTGCTGCTCCAGTAACCACGCTTCTTCTGGCTGCTCCAGAAAATGCGCCACCCACGTCCCCAACGAATCTACTATCAAACATTTAGTAGCTGGTGCCGCCGTAATAATCTGCGCCACATTCACCACACTTTCGATCGTCTGCCACTGGGCTGGCCGTCGCTGGCGATGCTGCTCAATTCGTATCTGCCATTCTTGGTCAGTTCGATCGATCTTAGCTGTAGCCATATAAACTACCTGTAGACCAGTAGAGTGCGCTAATTTTTCTGCCCATTCACTTTTTCCGGATCTGGCCGCACCAGTTACCAAAATCGTTTGTGATTTAACTTGATTCACACCCACACGAGACATAATCACTTCCAAAATCTATATTTAACAGAATAGTCCTTGTCGGAGCAAACTACCGACGCGAAAAGAAGTGACACCAAGATTTATGCTGAGTGTGGCTGATATTTTCTAGCAAAATTATTTTGAAATTGTCTAGCAGCAGCAGATAATCAATTAGTAATTAGTTACCAGAACCAGCATATTCCGGTTCAGCTCCTAACTCTAAATCTGCTGCCACTACCATACTTTCGGTAGCTGGCTTGGCCGCAAACCACAGCAAAAACAACGGTACAATGCCCAGCACAATTCCTAATAACATTGGAATCCAGATATTGCCAGCGATGCTCAGAACAGCAGCAAAAACAAAGTTTCCTAAATAGATAGCCAGCGGTAATTGTAGTTGTGTCCGATCGAGTTGAATTCTTTCTTTAGGCCACAGCAGCGCTGCCACCGACATAAACACAGCACCAGTTTCCATCCAACCCGCAAAATTCAAGTAAGGCATCCCAAAAAACGGCCCCGGCGTTTTCCATTCCCAAAAAGGCACAGCGGTTTGGCTCATCGCTGGGTCTAAGACAAAATCCCAAGAAGTGAGTAATAAGGCTCCACAAAAAATCGCGCCGCCGTGACGTAACCAATTCGGCAATTGAGTATTATCCAAACCAGCGCGGGCAATGACATAACAAGAAAAACCTAAATAGAACCAAGAGAGGGGAATCGTAAAGGGCACTAAACCTGCGATTTTGTAACCTAAGCCGTTCAGATATCCATAGTCGCCAAAAGGTAAGCCGGTGCTAGTTCCCAGTAACTCGCTGCTCAAAGATAATCCTACAGCTGGAATCATGAAGCACAGTAACTGATTGAGTCCTAGCATTCGATAGGCATAAATTGCTACGGCAATCGTCCCTAGCAAAATATACATAACACCGCCGTTGGCCATCGATAACTGAAATACGCTCTGCCCGATCGGTGGCAATTGTAAAATCAACTCGGCATGGGGCAGTACAATCAGCAGCCCAGCTAGGCCAAAAGCCATAGACACTAAGTGTCCAATCAGGCTCCAGCGCTCAATTTTTTGTAGCTCCATGCATTTCTCCGAAAGGGTAGAGGGGGAATTTTTGTAATATTCCTTTACATTCTAACGAATTTCCCCAATATTCTCTTGTCGGTGTTTATACTTTTTGGCTGGAACCTATTTGATTCCCGAGACATTCTCAAACCAGCCCCGCCGCCAAAAATAAATTACTAGACCAGTAGCAGTAGTGCCCATCAAGCCCAAACAGGCCGGATAACCCCAGTACCAACTTAGCTCTGGCATATTTAGCGGTGATTTTTCGGCACTGAAATTCATCCCATAGACCCCAGCGATGAAGGTCAACGGGATAAAGATCGAAGAAATTACAGTTAGCAGGCGCATAATTTCGTTCATTTTGTTGCTGACTGATGACAAGTAAACATCCATTAACCCCGAAGCTAACTCCCGATAGGTTTCTACCATATCCATCACCTGCACGGTGTGGTCGTAACAATCTCGCAGATAGATTTTCACTTCATCACTAATGAACTCACTACCGTCACGGATTAGCTGGTTAATTGCATCGCGCTGTGGCCAAATCGCCCGCCGCAGAGTCAACAGATCTCGCCGGATTTGGTAGATTTTGGTGAGGGTCTGCTTGCTGGGACGGGTGACGACTTCATCTTCTAGCTCTTCGATTAGTTCGCCGTAATATTCTAAGATCGGAAAAAAGCCGTCGATAATAGCATCTAGTAAGGCGTAGGCTAAATAGTCAGCGCCATGCTGCCGAATTGCTCCTTGGCCATTGTTGATTCGATCGCGCACGCCCTGGAAACAGTCATGGTCTGGTTCTTCTTGCACTGTCAACAGGTAATTACGACCGAGAATCAAGCTGACCTGTTCTTTGATGAAACCCTGGCCGACAGAGGATAAAGTGACCATCCAAGTCACCATCAACAGCTGGTCTTGATAATGCTCGATTTTAGGTCGTTGGGGAATATTCACCACATCTTCGACCAGCATCCGATGAAAATTGAAAGTTTGACTGAGTTCTTGCCAGGTCTGCTGATTACCTAAACCGAGTAAATCTAGCCAGGAAACAGAATTGTCCTCTAGATAGTGGGCAGCATCTTTAGTGGGAGCGGAGTTATGAACAGTCAGTTCGTCTGGGCTGTAGTCAATGACAGCCAGCTCCGCCGGAGCGGCATTTTGACTGAGATTTAGTTGGCCTGGTACTGCGCCCGGTTCGTCGTAAAAATAATCGACCCGGGATTTGGGTTTGTAAGTGGAAGGAAATTTGCTGGTCATCTAAATTAACCGATGGTAAAGGCGGTGAGCGACTACATCTTCCTTTATACGCTAACGTTTCCATCGAATAGGGGATTAGGATAGTGAGAGTTGCTGTTTTATTTGTTCCTTGTTATTTCCTGATCAATCTCTCCAAACTGGCAATTGGTTTAAGCTAATCTGCGGTGCTAGCTTCCAAGACCTGTCAGATATCCGGAACCTCAGTCTGGCTTACGCTTTGGCCGGTGCCGACTGTATTGATGTTGCTGCCGAACCGGCGGTAGTGGCTGCCGCTCGGGCTGGAATGACGGCAGCCAAAATTCTGTTACCCCAGGCTCAGCAACGGGGCTATCGAGGCTATTCGTCTCCTTGGCTGATGGTTAGTGTCAATGATGGTCTCGACCCGCATTTTCGCAAAGCCGTTTTTGACCCGCAGTTTTGTCCGATCGATTGTCCTCGTCCCTGTGTCAAAGTCTGTCCAGCTGAGGCGATCACCTTCACCTCCACTCAGCAAGGAGTCATTACCGATCGCTGTTATGGCTGTGGCCGCTGTTTGCCGATCTGCCCCATTCAACACATTACCGAACAGCAGCATCTGGTCACTCCCCAAGCAATCTGGCCACTAATCCAGTCGCAAGCAGTGCAGGCGATCGAGATTCATACCCAACCTGACCACGCTGCCGAATTTCAAAAACTCTGGCTAGAAATTTCTCCGGTGCTGAACCAACTTCAGCTGGTGGCGATCAGTGCGCCTGATGGTCGAGGTGCAACCGACTACTTACACTGGATTGCCAAACTGTTGACTACTCTCGATCCACAGCCGACCATTCTGTGGCAAACCGACGGCCGACCGATGAGTGGTGACATTGGGATGGGGACTACCCATGCGGCGATTGCCCTCGGCAAAAAAGTTGCCCAAGCCAAATTACCGGGCTATGTGCAGCTAGCAGGCGGCACAAACCAATACACAGTTGCTAAACTGAGAGCAATGAACTTACTACCAGACGGACAGAACCATGAAAATCTCATATCTGGTGTAGCCTACGGCAGCTATGCCCGAGTCATGCTGGCTCCTATTTTAGAACAGTTGACTGATACTACGAAGCTCGAAGAAAGTCCCGATATCTTATGGTTAGCAGTCGATCGAGCTTTTTCTTTGGTCAGTCAACTCAAACCCTTGTGAAATCTGTTGAACATCTAGATTAGTAAAAAACAAACATAATGGTGGATCAAAACATCAGTTTAGGAAGGAAGCAAATCACTGATGACCTCAGTAAGCTGCTCGAGATTTTGCCCGAACCGATTCGCCAGGTTATTGACGCTCATCCCAATAAAAGTGGCCTGATTGAAGTTGTACTGGACTTAGGCCGCTACCCGGAAGCGCGGTTTTTTGACAGTGCTGAATATCTGAGTGAAATTCCGATTACAAAGGAAGATTTGCAATATTGTGTCGATCGAGTGGGTTTATTTAGTGGCGATAACCGGGCAGGCATTGAGCGTACCCTGCACCGGATCAGCGCCATGCGCAATCGAGCCGGGGAAATCGTGGGTCTCACCTGTCGGGTCGGTCGGGCGATTTTTGGCACAATCAATATGATTCGCGATCTGGTGGAAACTGGTCAGTCCATTCTAATGTTGGGTCGTCCCGGTGTGGGTAAAACCACCGCCCTGCGAGAAATTGCTCGAGTGCTGGCCGATGATCTAAACAAGCGAGTAGTAATCATTGATACCTCCAACGAAATTGCTGGCGACGGCGATATTCCGCATCCGGCGATCGGACGGGCACGGCGGATGCAGGTATCGAAACCAGAGCTGCAACATCAGGTGATGATTGAAGCTGTGGAAAACCACATGCCGGAAGTGATCGTGATTGATGAAATCGGCACCGAGCTAGAAGCGATGGCGGCGCGGACGATCGCCGAACGGGGTGTGCAATTAGTCGGCACCGCCCACGGCAATCAGCTGGAAAACCTGATTAAAAATCCCACCCTTTCCGATCTGATCGGTGGTATTCAAGCAGTGACTTTGGGCGATGAAGAAGCGCGGCGACGATCTTCTCAAAAGACTGTTTTGGAGCGCAAAGCACCACCCACTTTCACGATTGCCGTCGAAATGCAGGAACGCCATCGCTGGGTGGTGCACGACAGTGTGGCTGATATGGTGGATAACTTGCTGCGCGGTCGCCAGCCCACGCCCCAAGTGCGAACAGTGAACAAAGAAGGCGTAGTGACCATTAAAAAAGAACTAACCTCCGTCCAGCCCTCCAGCGTTGCGCCTACCGCTGTCAATAATGATGGCGGTCGCGGCTGGCGCGCCACTGGTCGAATGGAGCCGTTACCAGCCGCCACTCGTCAATATGCCAGTAATGACAGGTCTATCCGCCAAGCAAGCAGCGTGGTCATTGCCTCAGAAGATAACTCCCGTGCTACTTTCCAAGAACTGCTCAACCAGACAACCTGGGATGGCGAAGAACCCGATGGTACCGATCCGCGTGGTGATGGACTGCCCCTGCACGTTTATCCCTACGGAATTAGTGCTACCGAGCTAGAGCAAATTATCGATGTCTTGCAGTTGCCCGTGGTGCTGACTAAGGATATGGATAGTGCGGATGCGGTGTTGGCGCTGCGGACTCATATCAAAAATCACACCAAGTTGCGGCAAGTAGCCAAGGTGCGTCAGCTGCCAATCTATAGTGTCAAATCCGGGACGATTCCGCAACTAACCCGCACCCTGCGGCGGATGCTCAATCTGGATGATGTATTACCCGCAACTACCGACCTCCGACTGTTTGCCAAGGATGGTAGTGAGGATGAGTTGGAGGCTTTAGAGGAAGCGCGGTTAGCCGTCGAGCAGATTGTGATTCCCAAGGGTCAGCCGGTGGAGTTATTACCGAGGTCGCCCAAGGTGCGGAAGATGCAGCACGAACTAATTGAGCACTATCGACTAAAGTCCACTAGCTTTGGGGATGAACCGCAGCGCCGCTTACGGATTTATCCAGCCTAGATGTCAGGATTAGAGGGTGAGTCTTCCCGCCCTCTGGATTTAAATGTTTTTGATGTTGTTGGAATTTTATAAATATTCATGTCTGCTACCCCGCTCCCGCCCGCCGTTACCCAGCTAGACGTGTAGCACTGATGCCTAGCATTACGATCATTGGTTGTGGCATCGTCGGTGCCACCATTGCCTACGAATTCAGTCAGTTGCCTAACTGGGAGGTGGTGGTGATCGATCGACATTCCCAACCCGCCCAAGAATCCACTGGTGCAGCGCTGGGTTTACTCATGGGGGTGATTAGTCAAAAAACCAAAGGCCGGGCGTGGCAACTACGTCAACAGGGTCTTAATTACTATCACCGCTTAATTCCGCAACTAGCGGCAGCTGGTCTGCCGGTAGCCTACAATTCCCAAGGAATCCTCAAGCTGCTGAACGCTGATGACGATCTGACTAAATGGCAATCTCTGGCGCAGAGCCGAGCCACCCAAGGCTGGCTGCTAGAAATTTGGGAGCGGGAACGAGTGATCGATCGACTACCCCACATTAATCCCGATTCGTTCAGTAACGCCATCTATTCCCCCGCCGATTGGCAGATTCACCCGCCCCAGCTAACCCGCGCTCTCGTAGCTGCTGCCCAGCGCCAGGGTGTTCAGTTTTATTGGAAAACAGAAATCACCACTACTAACACCCTCCAAACAGACTGGGTAGTAGTTGCAGCTGGGTTGGGAAGTATGACGATCACCAACGCTCTCCAGCAAACCATTGAACTAATGCCAGTACTTGGTCAGGCTATCCACTATCGTTTACCAATAGCTCTAGGCATGGCTGATTTTCAACCAGTAGTTACTGGTGATGACGTGCATATTGTCCCGCTGGATAATGGTGAATATTGGGTTGGAGCCACTGTCGAGTTTCCCCTGGGAGCCAAAACTGAGGCTATGCCAGAGCAGTTAGAGATCGTTCGGACAAAGGCCATCGCCTACTGTCCGGCTCTAGCTGATGCGGAAATTATTAATACTTGGAGTGGGCTGCGCCCTCGACCAGTGGGTAGACCAGCCCCCGTGATTGAACATTTGCCAGGACATGAGCGGGTGTTAGTGGCGACTGGCCACTATCGGAATGGGGTACTGTTAGCACCAGCCACAGCGAGTTTAATTCAAGAAATAGTTGGGGTATAAATCGGTTTTTGGCTGACTTTACCAAAGTCCCTCGGCCAGGAGGGACTCTTTAACATGGTTTTATTTCTACCATCTAAACGATTGCCAGCACCTCACCTTTCAACATCCTTTTGACTGCTGCCAACAAGGCATCTTCTAGGTACGGTTTGATGAAGTAACCACTAGCTCCCAATTCCGAGGCGATTTGGCGATGTCGATCAGAACCTCTAGAGGTCAGCATGGCCATTGGTAGCTTCTTCAGGGTTTCGTCTTGCTGCACCTTAGCCAGCAATTCCAATCCATCCATGCGCGGCATTTCAATATCACAGAAGATGATGTCGCAAGGAAGACCCGCCCGTAGTTTATCCCACGCTTCTTGGCCATCCCGGGCTTGTTCTACCCGATAACCAGCCCGAGTAAAGGTAAGAGATAACAACTGACGTACTGTAATCGAGTCATCGACCACTAGCACCATGGGTTCCCGCTGAGCTGGTTGATCCTGAATGATTTCATTCATCGACCACAGACCACTATGTTGCCGACTAATTACTCCGTTAGCCAAATCGATTAGTTCGACTACATCAGCAATCGGAATGATCCGACCATCGCCTAGTACCGTTGCACCCGCAATACCAACTGGCTTGGGAGCTGGCCCTTGAAGTGGCTTGATTACGATTTCTTGCTCTCCAATTACTCGATCGACTTCCACTGCAATTAGATTGCCACTACTACGCAACACAATCAGTGACACCAACTCTTCTTTCTCTTCCAAATTGTTGTAATAACTAATTTGGCGCATCGGACGATTGAAAGACAGCAGATCAGAAAGGGGTCTAAA
Source organism: Synechococcales cyanobacterium (assembly GCA_043755575.1). GTDB lineage: Bacteria > Cyanobacteriota > Cyanobacteriia > Cyanobacteriales > Chamaesiphonaceae > JAAFHZ01. Next base: position 4,257 of record JAYUSR010000155.1, on the reverse strand, counting down.
GGGCATCAATTGATTGCGCCATCGGAAGCACTGCTGACCAGCCTCACTAGTAATTACTTCTTCCTTCTTAATATCTTGGCTATCCTCAATCCCATCCATCGGAAAGGCAATACCAGCATCTTTATTGACGGCAATCAGTGACTTGGCAATACTCAAAGCCAAGGGGAGTCGGATCGTAAAAGTAGTACCTTGACCCAATACAGACTCAGTGGTGATCGTACCACGAATTTCTTGTAAACTCGTCAGCACCACATCCATACCCACACCGCGACCAGAGATCTCATCAGCTTGCTCCTTGGTCGAAAAACTGGGCAAGAATAATAAGTCATAGACTTCTGACTTAGTCATCGTTACGGCTTGCGCGGAGGTAATCACACCGGTTTTGATGGCCTTGGCCTTGACCCGCTCAACATCTATCCCAGCGCCATCATCACGGAGGGAAATAATAGTTTGAGTGCCTTGGTGAACTGCCCGAATAGTAATAGAACCAACCGCTGACTTGCCGGCCTCCAGCCGAACTTTTGGTGATTCAATGCCGTGAGCGATCGCATTATTCACCATATGTACCAGCGGATCATTCAGGCTTTCTAGAATCACTTTATCGATCATGGTATCGCGGCCTTCGACATGCAGCTCCACTTGCTTGCCATACTTTAAGCCATTGTCGCGAACCCCTCGTTGTAATCGATCGGATGTTTGAGCAAATTGCAACATCCGACTCTTATTCAAGTCCTCTTGCAGCTGACTATTAATTTGGCGCAAACTGCGAGTTACTTCTGTGCTGTTGTCTACCACAAATTCAATATCTGAGGTGGATTCCCGAATTCGCACTGTCAATTCAATCATCTGCTGCGAGAGCAAGTGAATAGGCGTAAACCGATCCATTTCTAGCGGATCATATTCGATCTCGGCCATTGTCCCTTCAGCATCATATTCACTAAGGGTGGCTGATTTATTTTGGTGGTGTTGACGACTGGCTAACAGCGAACTTTCTAGTAAGGATTTTTCATACAAATCCTGCATACTCTTACCCACTTCATTCATATTCTGAACTTCGAGGAGTAGCTTATCTACAAATTGGCGCAGTCGGTTTTGGTCTTGTTCTAGGGTATTGCGGTTGACTACCAATTCCCCAGCTAAGTTGTTGAGATTGTTTAAGCTTTTGACAGAAACCCGCATCGTTTGCTCAAAAGTTCGCTGTTTTTTGCTCCGAGAGGCTGCTTTACTAGTAACGATGCGCTCTGTTTTTTTACTCTCAGAGTGTTGCAGCATTTTCTCAATCTGCTGGAATTCATCGTCATCTTGAATAGTCTGACTAATACTCGGCGCGACATCATCTAAGAATAAGTCCAGGTTGTCAAAATTCGCTAGATTTTCAACTAGATCAGCAGTTAATAGCAGACCATCTAGTTCATCTAAATTGGCCTGATCGGAGGTATTTAAATCAATGTTTGTAAAGCGTTCATCAGTATCCCACTGTTCCGATACAAAACTCAAATCCAAGTCGGTGAAAGCTTCATTAAGATAATCATCAGTAGGTATCTGTTCTGAGGCGAAGATTTCTACATCGCCTAAATTTAGTTCTTCCAATACTATTTCATTTAGATGGTCTGTGGCCGATTGATCTGCATGAAAATTTAAATCTAGGGCAGCAAAGTCGTCATCATGAAGCTCACTAGCTGCGGATAGAGCCAATAGATCTAGTTCAAGATCTGTGAATTCTTCTGACAGCTGGATGTCATCAATCGAAATATCTCCAGGTAGCATAAAGGTTTCAGTGAAAGGATTCGAGTTTTCTAAGTTAATCAAGGGTTTCTGAGCCTCAGTTAGGTTTAACTAAACTGTCGAGAGTGCCAATTTGGTCAGAACTAACTGAGGCTTGTAAAAAATCCGACAAATCCCCTAAATCTTCTAGTTCCAGCTCTGGATCCAGATTACCGTTAATCATGATCTGGTTGAGGTCAGTGATATCTGCATCGGTTGTTTGAGTATCGGCCAAGAGATCATCAAATACTGATAATTCTCGCCAATCCTCTAGATCCGAAGATGTGACTTCACTTTTAAGAGACGTTGTATTTAGGCTTTTCGCCATCAGTTCATCTAGGGTCGGTAAATCAGGAGTACTGACTATTGGTGGCGGATCGATACTAAAAATATTGGATACTTCTAAATCAGTTGACGGTTGTGATAAAAAGTCGAAGGTAAATTGATCATCGTCAAATTCAAAAACATCTAAAATTAAATTGTCTTGATCTTGATTTATGGGTTTTTCTACCGAAAACTTATGAAAATTATCAGTATCCAAAATCGAAGAATCTTTTTGAGACAGACCGTTTTCAACAGCAAAGTCCGTAAAAACTGGTTGTTCTAAGTCAAAAGCTGCTAGTTCATTTGATATTTTCTCCTTTTCCTTAGTACTGAAAAGTTTTTCTTCCTCAGCACTGATAATATCGAAAGAATCATCAGGTTGATTATGGGCAATTGCTCCTGAAACAGCTGGATTCAAACTATTACCAATGGGGTGAATTGGCCAGTTATTTACTGTTGATGATGAAGTTACTAGCTCTTGATAATCTACGATTGCTTCATCAGGGATATCTGCAAGTAAGCCGCTCCAATCGATGTCTTTGCCGTTTAAGCTATTAATGGCAGCTGTATTGAGATTAATAGCTGGAGAATCTGTTTTGGCTTCGTCTTCCATAAACAGCTCTGAATTACTAGGTTCTTCAAAGTTAAATTGTGGCAAATTGACAGTTGGTTGCAGCTCAACATTGTAAGCCAGATTGGAATTTGGCTCATCTAGAGTCAATAGTGGTAGTGGTCTCTCAAAAATATCTTCATCCCACAGTGTGTTCGATGGCCGATTTTCTTCGGAATGAGCCGACTTATCGATATTATCTAGTGCGAGAACGTCTTCTTCTTGTACCCAAGTACCATCGGCAGTGATTTCTTCTTCAAATAACTGCATAAATTCACCTACGTTGTAGATGTCGGCGGTCTCTTCTAAACTAGTTTGTCGGTTAAGGGGATCAAGCGTGGAGTTAGCAATGCTATCATCATCTTTATTTAAATCCGGTGAAAAAATATTAACTTTTGTTTCTCCATCTAAGCTTGTTTCATCTGACCAAAAACCACTTTCTGATATGTCAAAATTGCTGTCAGAAGATGTCAAAGTTAAGTCTGTAAAAGCTTTTGGCATGAGCAGTTCGTTCAATTCTGGTGTGGCGACAATGGACTGGTGATTACCATTAATTACTAAAAATTGGGCTTGCTTGATAGCATTCGGGATGGTGTCACAGATCTGATCGATCGGAATCAGTGGATTGTTGATGACTATCTGACAACTAGTTAAGAGATTTGTCCAGGTAACAAAATCAAAATCTCTACCTAAGTCACCGATTTTCTGGCAAATATCTGATAAATCTTGTCTGATATTATTGTCTGCGCGGGGTTTACTTGATAATTCATCGAACTGTCGCAGATTATAATTCACATAACTACTAAATGCTTTTTCGATCGCTGGATTGGGGAGTAAATCAGCACTGTCGAGGCTGGGTGTGCTGGCCGTACCCTGGCTAGCCAGATACGATCGAATCTTCCCGAATACTTCTTCCTGTGCGAGGCTAATTGGCGGTGTTTGTTGGTGTCGTAAGATTTGGAGAGCTAAGCGCAACATTTCCAAACCTTCTAACAGCAAATTTTGGAGTGGCTCATCCACAGACAATGACTTTTCTTTGATTTGTTTGAATGCCTGCTCAAAATGATGACCAATTTGTTGAATGGTATCTAACTCCAACATGGCCGCGCCTCCTTTAATGGAATGAGCCGCGCGAAACACTTCTTTAATGTGTGCTGGTTGAGATAACAAATTGGGTGTGACTAACCCTTCCTCGATCACGCGCAAGTGTTCTTGCGATTCATTCAAAAAGTAACCAATGATTTTGTCTTGTTGTGCCATGATTTTCGCCAACTAAATTTCCAGTCAAGTTATTTTACAAGTGGGCAATTATTCCACCTTAAACCGCTCTACATAAGTCAAGAGGTTACGAGCCACAATTACCAAGTTTTCCAGAGAAGAAGATACTTTCTGTGCCTCTTGAGAAGTTGATTGAGCCTGGATCTCCACAGATTGGATTACTTCTGTTACCGATTTAGAAGTCTCTCGTTGCTCGATCGTATCGCTAGTAATAGAGCGCACCAACAAATCAATCCGGTTTGATACCTGAATGATGTCATCCAAGGATGTCTTAGCTTGCT
>JAYUSR010000154.1:0-4355 GCA_043755575.1 Synechococcales cyanobacterium | reverse complement strand
GTCGTTTTATCTCTAGATGCACCCTTAATCTGTGAAGTCAATTTAGCTAAAAACTTGGCAAGTAGCGGTATTGGCAAAAGACCACTGTTACTAATGGTGATTTCACCAGCAACAGCAACCTCAATATTTTTAGACATCTCTAATTCTTTAATGACATCAGCAAACCATTGCTCGATGTCTTGCACGATTCTGCTATCCAGCTTGATGTTAAGTTGACGCATCTCATATTCTAAGTACTGGGCAATTAGAAGATAAAGATCAGTGTACTGAACATCATTAATGTCGGTTATTTTGTCGGATTCTAAATAAATGACATGAAAATGCTCTTGCCATTTTCGCTGAAGCAATCGCAACTCAGTACTTTTGCCACAGCCACGATGTCCGGTAAATAGTATGGCGCTGTGCTGCTCAGCTTCTTGTAATTCTAGAGTGGAATTGATATTAAGAATTGCATCGTTTTTTCGAGCATCTCCCAGATCCACATAATATCGATCGAGATCCTCACCTGATAAAGGCTGCACGTCAGATATTTTGTAAGCGGTGGCTAAGTCCGTAGCTCGTTCGGTAGGGAGAGACATGAAACTCAGAAGAATATAGGCAGCTGCCGAGATCTTAGCTTAGTCAATTGGCCAGAAGCAACGCCTGATCAACAGCTAGGTAGATCGCAGTTAAGCTAAGATTTGTAAAGACCGACTAATTCCTTGCTATGACTCCTTCCGCCCCACCCCCCTGGCTCACCATCATCCGGCTGCTGCGCTGGGACAAACCCACTGGGCGCTTGATTTTGTTGATTCCAGCGCTGTGGAGTTTTTGTCTGGCCACTGTCCAACTGGGCGTAATTCGTTGGCCACTGCTGGGCGTAATTGTTTTAGGCACCTTGGCCACCAGCGCCGCTGGCTGCGTTGTGAATGATTTGTGGGACAAAGATATCGACCCCCAGGTAGAACGGACTAAGAATCGACCACTAGCTGATCGATCGCTATCAGTAAAAGTAGGGGTCGGGATTTTGCTAGTTTCTCTAGCTTGTGCAGGCGTGCTGGCATTGTATTTAAACCAACTAACTTTTTGGCTATGCGTGGCGGCAGTGCCAGTGATTTTGCTATATCCTGCCGCTAAACGAGTTTTTCCGGTGCCACAATTGGTGCTATCGATCGCTTGGGGTTTTGCCGTGTTAATTAGCTGGTCGATGGTGACAGCTAGCTTGCAGCCTGCCACTTGGTATCTGTGGGCAGCGACGGTGTTTTGGACGCTGGGCTTTGATACGGTCTATGCAATGCCCGATCGATCAGACGATCGCCGGATTGGGGTGAACTCTAGCGCTTTATTTTTTGGCGATCAGGTACCCTTAGCGGTGGGGATTTTTTATCTGCTCACCTTTGGTTTTCTGGCTTTTACTGGTCAACTGATGCACTTAAATATTATTTTTTGGATTGCTCTATCGATCGGAGCTGGTGTTTGGTTTACTCAATGTCGGCGTTTGCGTCATCCGGAGCTACCAGCGACCAGCTATAGCCAAATGTTTAAAGAGAATGTTTGGTTGGGCTTAGTAATTTTAGTCGGAATGATTGGTGGTTCGCTGCATTGAATGATGCCGTATGGCAAAGATGAGGGTGATAATCATCATACTTGTCCTGCGGAGTTTGATTGCTTCCGAGTTGGCCGAAGTTTGACCTATTAAGTATTTATTACTATTTTTATGAATTTAAGCATATCTAATTCTCGCCAGCCGGAATGGTTATGGCGGGGTACTAATGAAATTTTTCCTGATCAGGGCAACACCCCGCAAGATAATTTAAGCGTCAAGATTGCCCAGCTCGAAAGACCATTGCGGGTCAAATTGGGTATCGATCCCACTGGTACAGACCTGCACCTGGGTCATAGTATTCCCATGCGCAAGCTCCGATCTTTTCAAGATGCTGGACACACTGCGGTACTGATCATTGGTGATTTTACGGCGCGGATTGGCGATCCTACGGGTAAGTCGGAAGTACGTAAACAGTTGACTGACCAACAGGTGCAAGAAAATGCGGCTACTTACTTAGAGCAACTGAAGCCAGTCCTAGATTTTGACACGCCTGGCCGCTTAGAGATTCATTACAACTCGGCTTGGTTGTCCCAGTTGGATCTGGGTAAAATTGTCGATTTGCTTTCGACGATGACCGTGGGGCAAATGCTCGCTAAAGAAGGATTTGCTCTGCGCTACGACCAAGAAAGTCCGATTTTCCTCCATGAGTTTCTCTATCCCTTAATGCAGGGCTACGACTCTTTTGCTATCCAAGCGGATGTCGAAATTGGCGGTACTGATCAAAAGTTTAATTTGGCGGTCGGGCGAGATTTACAGCGGCATTTTGGCCAAGCTCCCCAATTTGGCCTATTGATGCCGATTTTGTTGGGGACGGATGGTGTCCAAAAAATGTCTAAGTCTTTGCATAATTATGTGGGGCTGAAGGAAGACGCCCTGAGTATGTACGCCAAGCTGGAAAAAACGCCGGACAGCATTATTAAGGATTATTTTGAGCTGTTGACGGCTGTGCCATTAGATCAAATTCCGGCTAATCCGCGCGAGGCTCAAAAGTTGTTGGCTATGACGGTAGTGAGTGGGTTTCATGGCCAAGCGGCGGCAGAGAATGCTCAACGGGATTCGATTGCCTTAGTGGGTGGTCAAGCGACGGTGGGAGAGAGTATTCCGGAGTTTGCGCTGGATACTTTGAGTTTTCCGGTGCGGATGTTTCAGGTTTTAGCAGCGGCTGGTCTCTGTTCAGGTAGCAATGATGCCAAGCGCCAAATGCAGGGTGGAGCAGTGAAATTAGATGGTGAGCCGCTCCAAGATATTGAGTTGGTAATAGAGGCCATTGACGGGTTGCAGGGAAAAGTATTGCAAGTAGGCAAGAAGCGCTTCCGGCGGTTAGTTTAAGTGTTTGTTTCGTTATCATCTGCGGCATCCGCTGTTTGAGCAAAAGCCACTCGCAAAAACGGCGGTGCCAAAAAGGTCGTGACAATCACCATGATGATCATGGCTGCTGCTAGTGGTTTATCAATGATGCCGCTAGTCGAGCCAATTCCAGCAAATACCAAGCCGACTTCTCCACGCGGGATCATGCCCACTCCGATCGCCAGCCGATTAATGCCGGGTTGTCCAAAGACCGCCCAACCGGTGATTAATTTGCCAACAATGGCTACTAGGATTAGAAATACAGCAATGATTAGTCCCTGCCGATTGCTATCGATCATCGGATTTAAAACGCCTAGATCAGCTCGGGCACCGACGGTGACAAAAAAAATCGGGACAAACAGATCGGCGACGGGTTTGATCAATTCATCCAATTCGTCGCGGGCATCAGTTTCGTCTAGCACTAACCCGGCAGCAAAAGCGCCCAAAATGGCTTCTAAGTGAATTGCATTACCCAGGAAGGCCATGAAAAAAGCAAAGATGAAGGCGGGGATAATAATGCTACCGCGAGTTTCGAGCCGCTTGACAATAGCGACGAAGGTTTTGTTAAAAAAACCGCCTAGTAAGATGGCACCGATTAAAAAGACGGTGGCACTCACAATCAAATAAATCACGTTCAGCACATCGATCGATCCGGTTTTGGCTAAACTGGCGACCACGGCTAATACGATGATCCCTAAAACATCATCAATGATGGCTGCGCCGACGATGATTTGGCCTTCTTTGGCTTTGAGTTGGCCGATTTCAGATAAGACTTTGGAGGTGATTCCAATGCTGGTGGCGGTGAGGGCGGCTCCGGCAAAAATTGCCGGGATGGCGGCGACTTGAAATACTAACATCAATCCGGCGGTGCCAGCGGCAAAGGGAGCAGCTACGCCCACGCAAGCCACAACGACAGCCTGGGAGCCAACTTCTTTGAGTTGGCGCAGATCGGATTCAAGACCAATTTCAAAGAGCAGAATAATTACGCCTAACTCGGCTAAGACTCCGATGATTTCGCTTTGAGAGGCAAATACTTCACTAAGGGCGGTGGGGGTAAGGGGGCTGATCTGTTGCAGAAACTGCATGATGACGGAATCGGCGGCGGCTAGGCCACTGTCAGGAAAAATAATTAGGTGGAGGGCAGAGATGCCGACGATGACTCCGGCGATCAGTTCGCCGAGGACGGGAGGGAAATCAGAGCGTTTGGCGACTTCGGCTCCGATTTTGCTGGCGAGGTAGATGACGACGAGACTGAGGAGGACGCCGTTGAGAACGATCGGGGCGTTGGCAGTGGTAGCTAAAAGTGGGGGAAAGATTCCGGGGGTCAGATACATAATGGGCTAAATTTTAATGTTTTGATACAGCTCTGCAACTGATTTCATCGGCAAGTATAGTTTCATTGGTTCCTGCTTAAATGATTGAA
>JAYUSR010000153.1:0-4369 GCA_043755575.1 Synechococcales cyanobacterium | reverse complement strand
AAACGAGCGTTTAGCACAAAAACAAACCTTCACGGAGGCAGAAGTATGGCGATTTTTACTGCAAGTATTGCCAGTGCTGGGTTATCTGCATGGCCAAGGTGTAATCCATCAAGATATTTCTCCCGACAATATTATTTTACGGGAAACCGACCTGCTACCGGTTTTGATCGATTTTGGGGTAGTCAAACAGTTTGCGAGCCGTTTACAAGATGACCGAACTGGTTTAGTGACGAAGGTTGGTAAAACTGGCTATGCACCGGTAGAGCAATTGAGTGGTGGTCAGGCTTTTCCTAGTAGTGATCTATATTCTTTGGCAGTAACAGCCCTAGTACTACTCACTGGTCGGCCAGCCCAGGAATTGCTCCCCGATGGCCGGGTCAATTGGTCTTGGCGTAATTGGGTGAATATCAGCGATGGTTTGGCGGAAGTGTTGGGGAAAATGCTTAGTTACCAGCCTGTCGATCGATATCAGTCGTCAGTAGAAGTATTCCAAGCGCTGCAATCTTTAAGTATTCCGATGGATCGGGTGGTGCCATCCCAGCCTGCATCTATTGCTGATTTGCAAGGAGTGGTGATGCCCACCGAGATAGGCAACCAGCAAAATCGGGCACAGACGGTAGCCAAAAAAGTTTATTCGGTTTTGTCACAATTTGATGTCAAATCTATTTGGGAAGAGCCGCGTGTCTATATTCCTCTGGCTATTGTGGTGGCGTTTGTGTCTTTCTCAGCCGGACTGTTGGGAATGAATTATTTGAACAATCGCGGTAAAGAACCCATTACTCAAACTACTGCTAGTTCTACCTTGGGTAATGAGTCGATGGTTGGCTCTAGTTCTCCGACTAGTAAGAAGGGGGTGAAGTCACCCATTACGCTTACTGCTGGTCAAACAACTATTCAAACCGATCAAATTGCTGCTAACCAAGAAATTGACTACGAGTTCTACGGCACTCAGGGTCAAGATATTACGATCTCGATCGATAACAAGAATCTATTGCTGACGGTTTTAGGGCCAGGTGGCTCGGCAGTTGATTCTCAGGCTATTCGGATGCCTAGTTGGCAGGGTAAAGTCACCACCACCGGGAAGCATGTCATTCAAGTAAAGCCCCTGCCGGGGGCGACGGGAGATCCGTTTGAATATCGATTGAGTGTGTCTTTAGCGTTGCCCGCTGCTAGTCCCACACCAAGTTTAATTTCTCCTCCTGTTATTACTCCTTCCGCACCAGTTATCGATCAGCCACCACCAGCTGCTATTCCTACTGCTACTTTTCCTAGTACTGAATTGCCCCCATCGCCGATCGCCATTCCGTCGGCTGATATCCCTCCTCCAGATAATCGACCGCTCGAGAATCAGCCCTTTAATGAGCCAGTCTTGCCGATCACGACCCCGCTGATGACCCCCACCAGTGGCGAACCGATTCAACCATCAGCATCCGATAACAAACTTGATAATAGTTCCCCTTCTTCCTCACCCCGGTAAGTACCCCGTTTCTGATGCCATCGCTATTAATTTCTAGTACTGATACTGAGGTCGGCAAAACAGTTTGTACTGTTGCCTTAGCTGCCTATTATCAAACTTACTATCCCCAAAAAAAACTAGGGATAATGAAGCCAATTCAATGCGGGGTAGGGGATAAAGAAATTTATTCCCGGCTACTATCGTTGGCTCAATCGCCAGCGGAGCTGAACCCGATATATTTTGATGCGCCTTTGGCTCCGCCGATTGCTGCTGCTGGTAAACCGATCGATCTAGGTGAAGTCTGGCGGCAATTCCAAAACCTTCAGCAGCGTTGTGATCTGGTGTTGGTGGAGGCTTTGGGCGGCTTGGGTTCACCTCTGACGAGAGAACTAACCGTCGCCGATATCGCACGGGAGTGGCGTTTACCCACCGTATTGGTGGTACCCGTGAAGTTGGGTTCGATCGGACAGGCCGTAGCCAATGTGGCACTGGCCAAACAAGCGAATGTTAATTTAAAAGGCATTATCCTCAACTGCCAGCAGCCCACTACCGCCGCTGAAATTGAAAATCTGACACCGATTGATTTAATTATGAGCCTGACTCGGGTACCAGTGATTGGTTGCTTACCTTATTTGCCAGATTGGCCAGCGCCTAAAAATTTGGCCACTGCTGCTCAGAATTTGGAGTGGAGTTTATTATGCTAATTACTGGTACGACACAGCTACTGGGTGTAATTGGCTATCCGATTAAACATTCGCTCTCGCCAGTGATGCACAATGCCGCGATCGAACAGCTGGGCTTGGACTATGCCTATGTGCCTCTATCGATCAATCCAGAACATTTGTCCAAGGCGATCGCTGGCTTAGAAGTAATTGGTTGGCAGGGTTTTAATGTCACCATCCCGCACAAGCAGACAATCATGGCGCATCTTACCGAAATTTCACCGATGGCTCAGGCCGTCGGAGCGGTAAATACGGTGTGGCGGACGGCGGCAGGCTGGGCTGGTGATAACACTGATATTACGGGTTTTGTCACGCCCCTCCGCTTACTGAAAAAAAATTGGCCAAAAGCGGTGGCAATTGTTTTGGGCTGTGGTGGTTCCGCTCGCGCGGTGGTTGCTGGTCTCCAGCAGTTGGGAGTAGGTGAAATTTGGGTGGTGGGCAGAGATCTAGATAAGCTCGCTCAGTTTCAAGCTAGCTGGAAAAATTCACCATTGACTGTGGATCTGCGGGTTTGCAGCTGGGAGCAGTTAGAACAGCTATTACCCCAAGCCAATTTGGTGGTTAACTGTACGCCGATTGGGATGGCTCCACAGCAGACTAGCAGCCCCTTATCAGCTGCTCAAATTGCCAAATTGCCAGTGAGTGCGATCGTTTACGACCTGATTTATACTCCCAGACCGACTGAGTTATTAAAAATGGCTAGTGAACATGGTTGTGATGCGATCGATGGTTTAGAGATGTTGATTTATCAGGGCGCAGCGGCACTAAAAATCTGGGTCGGTCGAGAAGCTTCAGTGGATGTAATGCGGCAAGCTGTTCTCCATCACTCTGGATTAACGTAAACTTGAGGAAGCAGCTGACAGTTGCGTGATGGGTAGCTTCACCCCCCTAGATCGCAATCCTTTCGGTCTATCCTCACTTTTGCCACCGATCATCATGAAAGAGTATCCACGTATTTTAGTCCTGAGCTACTGGCTGGGACCCCTATTAATTCTGGCTAGCCATGTCGGGGCAATTATCCCATTTTTAATTGGCTTGTCTTGGAGAGCGGTGCTCTGGGTCTGTTTTTTGTACCTTATCAGAATGCTAGGTATTACGGCGATCTATCACCGGCTAATCATTCACAAGTCTTACCAAGCACCAGCAATCGTGAGATGGGTGGGTAGCTTGATCGCCTGTTCTGCGGGTCAAATGGGGCCTAACTGGTGGAAAGGTCATCACATGGAAGGGCACCATCTTTCTTCTGACCAGCGGGGTGATAGTCACTCTCCGCATACTCCCTTTACCGGAGTCCCCGGTTTTTTGTGGTCGCAGGGGGGCTGGCTACTGTCTAAGACGAACTTTTTGCCGCCCAGTTTGCCTGCCGATGTCGAAGCCGACTGGGGATTGAAGATGATCGATCGACTACATTTTTTGCCGCTAATTTTACTAAACTTATTATCCTGGCAGATTGGTGGCCTAGAGTTCTTAGGTGCTTGTTGCCTAAGTACTGTCATTCTTTTTCATGGGGTGGCCACCGTCAATTCCTTAGCTCACCTAGCTGGCGACCAACCATTTACCACCAAAGACTACAGCCGCAATAACTGGTTTGTGGCGCTGCTTACTTTGGGCGAAGGTTGGCATAACCTGCACCATGTTTTTCCGTGGTCAGCCCGCCATGGCTTCTCAATTCGTCAGGGTCGGGTAGTGCGGCTAATCGATCTCACTTATTCTTTCATCCAATTGCTAGAAAATCTTGGTTTGGCTTCCCATCTCAAAGTACCTTCGGATACTGAATTACTTCAAGCCGCTCACTCCAGGCGCGTCGCGATTCATAATGAACAACCTTTATCATTAAAGTGATGTTATTGCTTACCTAAAAAATCTTGCCATTTGATTTTGGTGTCTAGTCAGATAAATCCGAGCGATTTAGCTGGCTATATTTTTTGGCGAATTTGTTAGAATAGAGAAGAGTTTATATTCTTTTTCCGTAAAAAATGTGATCGCCATTTAGCTTGAAATATATTTTTTAATAAAAGAATTTTAGCTCACTTTTATCCGTTAAGTAAGAATTGAAGAGCAGGCTTATGACATCCCTATCAAGCAGTCAAAGTATTCAGCGTTATATTCCGATTGTTGGTGATATTAATACCAAAAAGCCTTTGGCATACCAAGCGACGCGCGGCTTTATAGCGATAGCTAATGTAGTGCA
>JAYUSR010000152.1:0-14327 GCA_043755575.1 Synechococcales cyanobacterium | reverse complement strand
CAGCACTATCGTTTTGTTGGAAAGGCACCCGCCCTAGTGCCGCATCAAAAGCATTTTCCTGCGCGGATGCCACTTCTGTATTACCCAAATTATCTGGTAAAGGCTTTTTACTTTTAACAATAATTGTACCTTTACCACCTTCAAAAATCAGAGTTAAATACTCGGTAACTCCACCTTTACTAATTTCATAGACTTTTTTATTATCTGTGTTGGTAGATATATTTGACTGATAATTCTTCCCTCTCAGTTCGTTTTCAAAAAAACTACTAACTTGTTTGATATCATCGGAAGTTTGCTGAGCAACTTTCTCGATCGCTTTGAGATCAAAAGCACCAGGAGCAGCGTTTGGATATTTCGGGAAGTCACTAAACGGAGTATTAGGTGCTGGTGGCTTCGGAGCAACTGGAGTAGTGCTCGTCGCTTTAGGGGAAGCTTTTGGACTGGGTTTAACGACAGGTAGCTTACTAGCTAATGGTTTAGGAGAAATGCCAGGACTAGGTTTAATAGTAGGAGTTTTACTCACCTTTGGCTTAGGAGAGACATTCGGACTGGGTTTGGTTGTGGGGATAGGTTTAGGCGAAATTGTCAACTGCGGCGATTTACTGGCAGATGGTGATGGTGAGGGAGAAGAGCTAGCGATCGATTTAACCTCTGGCGACTTAGCCAATGTCGATGGCTGGGGAGTTGCTGAACTAGGGGCAGCAAAACTAGGAGTCGTTGTTACTACTTCGGTCGGTAACTCAGTTAACTTAACTTTCTCTTCTTTAGGGATAGGCGATGCTGACTGCTCATGAACACCCGCCAGCGGCATTAGCAAGAGTAATCCGTGTAAACCTATCGATATTAAAATGGCAGGCTTGAGCAAGCTGCGCCAAGAAAATGAGTTACTAGACTCATCAAGTATTTGAAGATTAGCCATGAGAGTTTTAAGTACACAGTAATTAATAAATGGGATGGAGCGAGCATCCAATTACCTGCGGTAAAAAGTCTTTACTGTCGCTCACATGAAACTAATATGTAGTGTTTTCCCGCTACGAATATAGTTAGCTAGAAAATACAAGTTATATTCACTGGTTAGTATTCTAGATCAAATACGGCAGGTCTACATCTAAAACATTGCGCTAAAACTCTCAAAAAGAATGTGTGTATAGTTAACTTCTTTAAACAACTCATATTCGTGGTTGTTCTCCAAAGAAAACCTTTGGAACTAATGCCCTTAAATAATAACAGGTGAAACACCGAAGGATTAGGACTTTACCGAAATTTAATCTTGGTTAACTATAGCTTAATCTTTGTTTTACTTGCTCTTATTTAATGAGAAATACTATCTACCCTAGGCGTGTCTAAACAAGACATATTGCCAACCTCCATATTACAGACAGTCCTTTATCTTTAAATTTTATAACCATGACAGCTGCTAAATCTTTGTTCAAACTCCAAAAAATCATGCCGATCACTTTAGCTGGCATGAGCCTCTGCCTAATCCCAGTTTTGGCTTTTGCTCAATCAGCTTCTTTGACTGGTGCTGGTGCAACTTTTCCCGAACCTCTCTATCAAAGATACTTTTCAGAATTCAAAAAGACTAGCAACACTGATGTTTGGTATAACGGTATTGGTAGTGGTGGTGGGATCAAACAATTTATTGCAGAGACTGTAGATTTTGGGGCTAGTGATGCTGCGATGAGTGATGCTGAAATTCAGCAGGTCAAGAGAGGAGTTGTGATGGTGCCAACTGCTGGTGGAGCTGTTGCGGTCGTTTACAATGCGCCCGGAGTTTCCAACCTAAAGTTATCTAGAACTACTCTCCCAGCTATTTTTAGAGGAAAAATCACCAAATGGAACGATCCAGCGATCGCCAAAGATAATCCGGGTGTTAGTTTACCTGGGAAATCAATCCGTTTGGCCGTTAGAGCAGATAGTAGTGGTACATCTTTTATTTTTACTAACCATCTCAGTGCCGTTGATCCTGGCTTCAAGAGCAAAGTAGGAGCTACTAAATCGCCCAACTGGTCAGGCAATACCCTGAAAGGTAAGGGCAATGATGGGGTCGCCGCTCTGGTTCAGCAGACTGAAGGTTCGATCGGTTATGTAGAAGCGGCTTTTGCTAAACAGGCCAAACTACCAACCGCCCTGGTGCAAAATAAAGCTGGTCAGTTTGTGCCTCCTTCCTTAGCGGAAGCTAATAAAGCCATCCAATCAATTAATTTTCCGTCTAATTTCCGGGTTTTTGAGGGCGATCCCCAAAAAGGCTACCCCATTACTGGTCTAACTTGGTTGTTGGTCTACACTCAGTATGACAAGAGCAAAAGCGATTCTGTGAAAAAGTTGGTGAATTGGATTTTGACTGATGGCCAAAAGCTGAATGCTTCTTTGGAATACACTAAAATCCCTGATTCCGTAGCCAAGAAAGCAATTGCCGCCGTTAATGGTAGCGTCAAAGTTGCTGGCAACTAGCACTTTTTGTAAGCATCAGGAGTGCGGGGATATCGATATCCCCGCACTCCCTTGATTTGCTATTAATTCAAACGGTTTAAACCTTGATCACCGAAAGCGAACATGATAACTATCTCCAGACCAGTGATGGCTTCTCTGAATGGCTAGCCCGTTTGTTTGGCTATATCGTCCGGGGGGCGGCGATGGTGAGCTTATTGCTACTGGCGTGGCTGGCCACAATTGTTTGGCAACAGGCACAACCGGCTCTACAGAAATTTGGTGGGGGTTTTCTTTTCAGCCAAATTTGGAATATTGGCGACAACGTGTTTGGCGCAGCTCCTTACCTGTATGGCACTGTCGTTAGTGCTGGTATTGCTCTGATGTTAGCAGTGCCGATCGGCATTGCCGTAGCTATTGTCACCAGCGAAGATAATTTGTTACCCACCAAATTGCGCACTGTCTTAGCTTTTATGGTTGAACTAATTGCCGCCATTCCTAGTGTCATTATTGGCCTGTGGGGAATCTATGTAATGATTCCGGCGATTAAGCCCTTCCAAATGTGGCTCTATGAACGTTGGCAATGGTTGCCATTTTTTAATACCGAACCGAGTGGGCCAAGTATGTTGGCAGCGGGCTTGATTTTGGCTTTGATGATTCTGCCCACGATCGCGGCCATTAGTCGCGATATCTTAGTCACTGTTCCACCAGAATTGAGTAGTGCTTCACTTTCTTTAGGAGCCACTCGCTGGGAAACTATCCTAAAAGTAAAACTACCAGTCGCGGTGGCTGGCATTATTGGGGCGGTGATGCTGGGCTTGGGCAGGGCGTTGGGAGAAACAATGGCTGTAACGATGGTCATTGGTAACTCCGCCCAGATTAATCTTTCAATATTAGATCCGGCCTATACCATTCCAGCGGTGCTAGCCAACGAGTTTGCAGAGGCTCTTGATCCTTTGCATATTGGAGCTTTGATGTATCTGGCTCTCATTCTGTTTGTTTTGACGCTAGCTGTCAATATGCTGGCCTTGCTGTTAGTCAAATTAGTGGATGGGCAGAAGTAATTATGGAAGATGATAGCTACGTTTACAAGCCTCGACCAGACTATGAAATGCTCCTTCAGAATAGGTATTGGGGCAGTCAGTTGTTGAACAAGCCGTTACCATTACTACGGAACTTGCTCAGTTGGGTTTTTTCTGGATTAGTATATTTTTGTGCGATTTGTGCGGTCATTCCGTTATTCTCAATTTTGTGGACGATTGTCCGGCGGGGTCTACCAGGGTTGAAATGGACAGCATTAACCGCCATTCCAGCACCAGTGGGAGTGACTGATGTCCCAGATGGTTTCGGTAATGCCATCGTAGGGACGTTGATGATTGTTGGGGTATCAAGTATTGTGAGCATTCCCCTGGGAATTCTGGTGGGCATTTATTTAGCCGAATTTAACCAGGGCAGTTTGTTCGATCGTTACTTAAACAATACAGTGCGTTTTGCACAGCGGATTCTGTCCAGTATTCCATCGATTATTATTGGTGTGTTTGCTTATGGCGTAATTGTCTTTACTACCAAAAAGTTTTCGGCGTTTGCTGGGAGCTTTGCTTTGAGCATTATCATGTTGCCGATCGTCGCGCTGACGACTGAAGAAGCAATGAAGAGAGTACCAAATAATCTTCGTCTAGCAGCCGCATCACTGGGCGGTAATAAATTTCAAGTCACTAGCCAAATTGTGCTCAAATCAGCGCTGAATGGGATCACTACCGGCTGTCTGTTGGCGATCGCCAGAGCTGCTGGGGAAACAGCGCCGCTAATTTTCACCGCCTTGAACAGCCCTACTTGGCCAGAGGGTTTATTTGCGCCTGCTCCGTCCCTGCCAGTTTTAATTTTCAAGTATGCTAGCTCACCCTACGATGTCCAAAAAAATCTAGCTTGGGCAGCAGCATTGGTGCTGTTGTTGCTGGTGTTGATTGGCAATATGGCCTCCCGGTTTTTCGTCAATCGTCGCCTTGTTTCCAAATAAATTCAGCGCATCTATTAAGCCCAATTCCATGACCAGCAAAATGTTTGACAATTTCTCACCAGATACCGTTGATCCTTTAGATAACTTCGAGTTTGATCGGCAATCTTCAGATTTTCCGGTGATTCAAGTCCGGAACTTCAGTTTTTCCTATGGCCAGAAGCTAACACTAGATAGCATATCGATCGATATTAATCAAAATCAAGTTACTGCCATTATTGGTTCTTCGGGCTGTGGTAAATCTACCTTTCTCAAATCACTTAACCGAGTGGCGGAGCTAGAAGGCAAAGTCCAGATCAAAGGCAAGATCGATTTCCTGGGTCAGAATATTTATTCCCGCAATGTCAATGTGAATCGCTTGCGACGGCAAATCGGCATGGTCTTCCAGCGGCCAAATCCATTTCCCATAAGCATTTACGACAATATTGCTTATGGAGTTAAATTAATCAAAAGATTTTCTAGAAGTGAATTAGATGAAATTGTAGAATTGGCTTTGACAGATGTGGCACTCTGGGAAGAAGTGAAGAATACCCTGGGGAAATCAGCGCTGGATTTGTCTGGTGGTCAGCAGCAGCGCCTATGTATTGCCAGAGCATTGGCTGTACAACCAAAAGTGTTATTAATGGATGAACCCTGTTCAGCGCTCGACCCCATTTCGACTGGTAAGATTGAGGAGCTAATTAACGATCTGAAGGCAAAATTGACGATCGTGATGGTCACTCACAACATGCAGCAAGCCGCCAGAGTTGCTGACTATACTGCTTTTTTCAACACTGATGAAACCCGCATCGGTCAACTAGTGGAGTTTGGCAAAACCGAAAATATTTTTGGAATGGCGATCAATCCAGCCACCCGCGATTATGTCAGCGGCAGGTTTGGCTAATTTATTTCTATTCTATTTACCGATCCATTCAAAGCCTTAATCAGGAGATGTTTTATGTCAGCAGCAGGAAGTCAAATATTTAATTCATGCAACAACGCCGTTTCAATCTCTAGCAAAGTTAGCCGGATCTTGATCTCGCCGATGTTTGATCGGTAGCGGTGGGCTTTGTTGCTCGCCTACCAATGCCGCTGTGTTTTCTAAGGCTGTTCGCAGTCTCTTGGCGGCATAGATGGACATATCTCGGGGCACACTTATCCGATCGCGTAAATAACGTAAAGCTAGATCCGATGATGGCGGTGGTGAACAGACTTCGCCAGTCATCATGTTAGTCAAAGCACAACGGAGAGCCTCATCAAACAACTGATCTTCAGCTGGATTAGCTTTAATAATGTTGTCACGATGCTTAATCACTCGTTGGAGTGCTTCGGCGCGAGCATGAGTAGGTTCCAAATAAGTGACATCTGGCAAGCCATCCCAAGGGCCATAATTCACTCTGGTTTTGTTCAGCAGCATTTGCGGTTCGCCATTTTCCCAGCAGCCACCCATTTGAGGAGGTAAATCATGCACATGGGTATGAAAATCGCTCTGAGTACCGCGATAAGTCAAGCGGCTTTCCATGGCAGCAAACCACTCTTTTAGATATGGGTTTTCCTCGCGCAGCGAGTAGCCTTTGTAATAGTAAAGACTGGCATTCATCCGCTCCACATAAGGTGTAAAAATCACGTCAGCAGTACTAAAATCATCCAAGAAGTACGGACTAGCCGTTAGACTGAGGGCTTCTTCGACCATCGTCACTACTCCAGTGAATTGGGCGCGATTGCGCTGTTCTTCACCAGCTGAATTAGCCGGACGGCATAGCCAACCACACCAAGCTCTAAATAATAGTCTCTCCAAGCGCCGGAGGGTAAGAATGGTGGGATCGGACATCCCCAGCCCTAAGACACCAAAGACCTGTTCAAGAGCAATTAAAATGTCATCACTTTCAGTGATGATCCGGCCATCTAATTCGATCGCCGGGAGCATCCCTGATGGAACTTGCCGTTGATACCAACTTTCCTTTTCCCCATAACAAAACATCGTTACTTTTTCGATGCGGTAGGGAATTTGTTTTTCTTCTAGCCACAGCCAGATTTTCTGACAATAAGGACACCAGGCATGATTATCTCGGTATAGCGTCACCCGCACATCAGCTTCGGTGCCACCAAATAGGCGCAGACGGGCTTGGGAGTTAGTAGCACCATTCACAGTATCTACTGAAAAGTTAGTGAGGGCGGCTAGTTCAGACCAGCTGTAGGGGGCGATCGACATATCAGCATCAGAAGCTTGGAACTTTGTCAGTCTAACAGATTCCAGAAAATACTAAGGAATCGCCACTTCTTGCAGGAGTCGATCGACAATCTGGCTACTACGCTTACTGCCGCTGGTGACGATCCGATGGGTTAGTACGTAGGGAGCCAGAAATTTCACATCATCAGGGATAGTGTAGTCACGACCTTTAATTAAAGCGCGCGCTTGCGCTGCTTGGTAAAGGGCAATTGTCCCGCGCGGACTCACTCCCAATGACACATCACTATGCTGACGAGTGGCTTGCACCAAATTCACCATGTATTGTTGGACAGACGATTCTACATATACTGCCCGACATTGCTGAGTTAGTGCGGTGAGTTGCTCTAGCGTTAGACAAGTGTTGGATTGTTGGCCAGCTTCTCGGGTGGCAATTCCTTGCAGCATCCGCAATTCTTCATCAGCGGTGGGATAGCCCAGGCTCAAACAAACCATGAATCGATCCATTTGGGCTTCCGGCAGTGGGAAGGTGCCCTGGTATTCCACGGGGTTCTGGGTGGCAATGACAAAAAATGGTCGATCGATCGGTCTAGTCTGGCCATCGATCGTCACCTGCTGTTCGGCCATTACTTCCAGTAAAGCCGACTGGGTGCGGGGCGTAGCGCGGTTGATTTCGTCAGCCAGTAAAATATTAGTGAAAATTGGACCGGCCAAAAATTCAAACTCGCGGCTGCTCGGATTCCAAATATTCGTCCCAGTCAGATCGGTTGGTAGCAAATCGGGCGTACATTGAATCCGCTGATACTGACCATCGATCGATCGAGCTAAGGATTTGGCCAAGACGGTCTTTCCTACTCCGGGCACATCTTCTAGTAATACATGCCCACCGGCCAGAAAAGCTGTTAACAATAGCTCGATCGGTTTTTCTTTGCCGACAATCGTTTGACCGAGATGAGCTTGGAGCTGTTGAATAGATTTAACTGACGTTGGCGTAGATGGTGGTGCAATAGACGGAGTGGGCATAACGACCTGGGACAACAATATCCTTAAGTCTTCCCCATTTCTTGATAAAAACTTTGTGCGGCTTCGCAATCGGTCTGGATTTGAGCTGTCAGCTCGCTTAACCCGGCAAATTTTTGTTCTGATCGCAAGAATCGATCCAAATAAATAGTGATCTGCTGATCATAAATATTACCAGACCAGTTTAATAAATGAACTTCAACGGTAGTATTTTGACCATTGACCGTGGGACGTTTCCCGATATTCATTACGGCAGGTAATTGTTGATGTTGCTCGGTATTGACTCGCACGCAATAAACGCCCAAGTGCGGTAAAAACTTCTCTGGGGGATAGTCGATGTTGGCGGTGGGGAAGCCCAGAGTGCGGCCTAGTTGCTGACCGGCTACTACCCGACCAGATAAGCTATAACTTCTGCCTAACAGCCGACTAGCTTCTGCTAAATCACAGTTGAGCAATGCTGACCGAATCCGCGAGCTGCCAATGCGGGAGTTTTGATCGATCGCTAGTTCTACGATGTTGGTTTCAGTGTTGTATTTAGCTGCCAATTCCTGAAGAAGTTGGGCGTTTCCCTGCCGTTGATAACCAAAATGGAAGTCAGCTCCGATCGTAATGTGGCGAGCAGCCAGCTGCTGGTGCAAAATTTTTTCGACAAACTCTGGAGGAGTCAAGTTGGCCAATGCTTGGTTAAAGTTCAGTAGCACCAGTTGTTCAATCCCTAACTCTCCCAAAAATTGGGCTTTCTCGGCCACTGTCGTCAAAAATTGGCGGGGCTGCCCAGAAAAAAATTCCTGGGGATGGGGGTGAAAGCTGACAATGGTAGGAATTAGTCCGGAAGATGCTTGCAAAACTAATTGAATAACCTGCTGATGACCACAGTGCACCCCGTCAAAGTTACCCAAGGCGATGGCGGTGGGTTTTGAAACAGTTGCCAACGTTGAATGAATCTGCACGCTGGTAATTTCCTAATTTATAAGCCCTTTTGGTGCGAATTAGTATGATAACGGAATTGATAATTCGATACAAGCTGGCGATTTTGAATGATGGGGCGGTGGTACGGTTAAGAAGTATCTGAAAACAGCATTATCTGGCTGCCAGAGTTATTACAGAGCATTGCTCTCAGCACTTTCCTACCAATCTAGACGTAGATCAACATTAATCGTGCGATCGATCACATCCGATTTATTTCCTGATGTTTATGATTTGGGGCGAATAAACAAATAAGTAAATCAATAAACCATCATAATTCGGTAGCAACTCCATATGTTTGAAAATCAAAGCAACGCCCAAAATGTTTTGCTCGGCTCGGGCATTCAATTTTTCACCGGAGCGGTTTCTAACTATGACGGCGTAGACTATTACAAATTACAGGTAGATAACCGTAGTAGTTTTAATTTGAGCTTGTCGGAAATGAAGGGAGATGTCAACGTCTACCTACTAGATGGGGCTGGTCAGTCGTTAAAATCATCAATTCTAACTGGCAGCCGCTCAGAGGCTATTAATACTACTCTGGATGCCGGGACTTATTTTGTGAAGATCGATTTTGCCCAAGGTAATAAAAAAACTGCGAATCTACCTTACCAGCTAGCGATCGCCAATAATCCACTTTTTAGCAATATTGATGATAAAAATCCCAATGGCCAAAAGTTTTACACTGGTGACTTTAACGGCGATGGTATTCAGGATGTTTTTCGGCAAGAACGTGGTAATTTAGTGAATGGCATTAAAGATGCTGAATTTTTACTAGGTAATGTTAGTGGTGGATTTGATACCCCAATTCAAGTAGCCAATTCTGATTTATTCCAAGGTAATAAAAACCGCTTAGTTTTTGGCGATTTTGATGGCGATCGCAAGACAGACATTATTCGTCAACAATATGGTGGTTGGTCTGGACAGAATAGTGCTCAGTTTGTTTCGTTTCAAGATGGAAATTTTCAGCTAGTCCGGAATGTGGTCGATTCTAATGCTATGCGGGGAGATTTTACCAATCTGATTGTGGGAGATTTTAATGGGGATGGTCTGGATGATTTAATTCGTCAAGAAAAAGGTAAATGGATTGATAACAATCGTGATGTTGAACTATATATCTCTGATGGAGATTTGGGATGGGATCGCCAGACTGTACTAAATAATACTCAGGCATTGAATGGTAACAATGCTTTGTTAGTAGCTGGTGATTTTGTTGCTGGCGCTGGTGAAGATTTGATGCTGATTGAGACTGCTAGTGGCTTAGTAAATGGGGTTGATGATACTCAATACCTATATTACAAAAATGGCAATATGGTAGCCGTGAACAGTTTTCCACAAGCTCCGGTCATCAATGGCTTGAAGTCTAGTTATGATGCTAACTCTACGCTATCTTTGACGGACAGCTCTGTTTTTGATACTAATGGCTGGAAAGATGTTGCGAAGGTGGATTTTTGGTTAACTGATGCTGAGGGTCAAAGAATTGAGTTGGATGATGTTAATAGCTTTAGTGCTAATGGTCAAAACTCAGCTAAATTCAAATACAGCACCAGCCTAAAGGGAATTTCTGTCGGAGATTATAGCTTTAATGCTGTGGCTTATGATCAATCTGGAGCAAGCAGTAAGCAGTTTTCGAAGGTCTTAAAGGTTGCAAATAATGCGCCAGTAAATTTAACTGTAAATGGTGTAAAGTCTAGCTACGATTTGAATTCTACCCTATCGATCGATAGCGGTTTGGTGACTGATAATAATGGCTGGCAAGATGTGAGCAAGGTAGACTTTTGGTTGACTGATGTCAAAGGAAAGCGTATTGAATTAGAGGATGCAAATAGTTTTATCACTAACGGCCAGAATTCCGCTAAATTCAAATACAGCGCTAGTCTCAATGGGATTGCTACCGGTGAATATAAATTAAATGCTGTAGCTTACGATCAACTTGGAGCAACTAGTAAGCAGTTTTCTAAAGGTTTTAAAGTTTTAAACAATGCGCCCCAAACCTTAGTAATTAATGGTGTGCAGTCTAGCTATGATGCCAATTCTACTCTATCGATCGATAGCGGTTTAGTAACCGACAATAATGGCTGGCAAGATGTTAGTAAGGTGGATTTTTGGCTGACTAATGTCAAGGGTAAGCGGATTGAGTTGGATGATGTCAAAAGCTTTACTACTAATGGCCAAAATTCAGCCCAATTCAATTACAGTACTAGTTTGAATGGTATCGCAGTTGGTAATTACAAGCTAAATGCCGTTGCTTATGACAAAGCAGGGGCGGCTAGTAAGCAGTTTACTCAGTCTTTGGTGATTGAATCTGTACCGCTTGTCCTACAAGATCCACCAGTCAAAGATTGGTTTTCCTTAAATCTGAAAGATGTTAATACGATTGATCTAGTTCGGACATCAGCAAAAGATGGAAAACTGGATCGGAATGAAGTAATCGCTATTCTCCAAGGAATGGAAGACGGTGGTGTAGTTGATCAATCTGAGCTGTCCGATCTGAAGAGCTTGATCAATACAACCGATTCAACGATCTTCTCAATTTCCGACTCGGTTCGCTATTTGTCTAACAAAATTGCGATCGAATCTGCCCCCGACTTCACCGCCGAGCAATTTGATTATGAAATTGGTAAATGGTTCAAAGGAACGGTTGCTCCCACGGCTAAATTTAATGGAACAACTATCCAGTACGAGCGGGCTACCGGCAGTTTATTCGGAAAAAGTAATGAAGCTCGCATTGGGGATATCGATCAGGGTGGTCTGAATGATTGTGTATTGCTAGCATCTTTGGCCGCAACGTTTGCCCCTCAATCGAACGATACTGGTAATAGTAGTAGCCAAGCTATTAACGATATGCTTATCGATAACGGCGACAATACTTACTCCGCGCGCTTCTACAACCAAAACAATAAAGCCGAATGGGTAACAGTTGATAATCGATTAGCTAAAGAACAGCAAAATGTCTTGAGAGCAAGTAAGAGTGGCGGCCTGTGGGTACCAATCATTGAAAAAGCTTATGCTCAATGGTTTGAACTCAATAAAGATCCGAACAATAATAAAACTGGCTGGGATATTATCGGTAATGGTGATTATTACAGCGTTGGTTTACAGCGCATTACCGGTCGCACTAATCAGCGTTATTGGAAAGATGGCGGCTCTAGCGACTATAGCTTTAACCTAATTAAGGAATCCCTCGCTCAAGGACAGGCAATTCTGGCCGGTAATGCTGATTCCAAGGATAGTTCTAAATTTATTATTCAACATGCCTATAGTGTGACTAATGCTTATCTGGATAGCAATGGTAATCAGCGGATAGTAATTCGTAATCCCTGGGGAATCGATAAAAGAAATGAAAAAGGCTATAGTGTTGCTGTGACCGGCTCTAACGATGGATTTGTTGACTTGTCGTTTAATGAGTTTCGGAGCTTCACTGAAGTTAATATTGCTTAGCTAACTAGTGTTTCTATCTGAAATTGTCTAGCTAGTTATGAAAAAATTAACTAGATGATTTTGGACTAAAAAACCCTCCGTCTTATGGCTTACGGATTTTGACGTAACTAGAACTGATGCTGTTTTATAGTTATGAAAACATGGTAGTATTTATACTCCGGAAAGTCATTTGCTTCAGGGCTAGCTAAATACTCTATTCAGTTTAGGAATTGATTTTGATGTCTGATATAAGCTCTAAAGATCTAGCCTCACCGCTGAACCCGACTTCTCTCAGTAAGCCAGTACGTATTCTTCATGTCGTTGGTGGTATGAATCGCGCCGGAGTTGAAATGTGGCTGATGAACATTCTTCGACGTATTGATCGAACTCAGTTTCAGATGGATTTCTTGGTTCATTCTAACCAACATTATGCTTTTACTGATGAAATCAAATCTCTAGGCAGTCAAATAATTCCATGTCCAGAATTATCTCGGCCTTGGTTGTATGCCGCCGATTTTAAACGCATCATTCAACAGTATGGTCCTTACGACATCGTTCATAGTCATAGCCATTATTTTGGAGGTTTTGTCATGTGGCTGGCCAAACAGGCTAGCATCCCCATTCGGATTGTGCATGGTCATCTAGACTCATCTTCCTATGAATCCCATCTTAGCTTTTCTAGAAGTCTTTATCGTTCTTCGATGAAGTGGTTGATTTCTCGTTATGCTAATCATCGGATTGCCTGTAGTGAGCAATCGGCTCTAGATCTGTTTGGTTTGAGCTGGCATCAAGGCGGGATAATTTTGCCTTATGGTATTGATTTAGCTCCATTTGAACAGACTATAGATGCCAATGAATTACGTGCTGAGCTAAATATCCCTGATGATGTATTTACTATTGGTCATGTTGGCAGATTTGATATTCAAAAAAACCACACTTTTTTACTAGATATCGTTGCAGAAATTGTTAAAAAAGATCCGAATATACGATTGCTAGCGGTTGGAGATGGTGCTTTACGGTCTGATATTGAGCAGAAAATTGACCGCTTGAATTTAAGAGATTACGTCATTCTTACTGGGGTTCGTTCTGATACTGGCCAGCTGATGCAGAACGTTATGGATGTATTTTTATTTCCCTCTCTTTACGAAGGACTAAGTTTAGTTACGTTAGATGCCCAAGCAGCTGGTTTACCATGTGTCTTTTCTGATGTGGTTTCCGAAAAAGCTGATGTAGTGAATTCTTTGATGTACAGAATGTCCTTAACTCAATCTGTTTCAGCTTGGGCTGAAGCAGTTTTATCACTTAGATATAAAAAGCTGGGAGTCAGTAAATTGGACTCTCTCAATGCTATGAAACAGAGCAGATTTAACATCGATAATAATGTCCAAGAGCTATCTGATTTGTATACTTCCCTGATCACCTAGGCGGCGATCAATCAATCATAAATTACTCTGGTAACTGGTTTTTGAGTGATGCCAGGCCACTCCAGCGACCATCTAGTGAGATGGGCGTAATCTCTGCTACTGGGGCTGTAATATTTTTAGCTAAACCCGGACATTTCTGATCGCAGAGTTGCCGATGCGGAAAAGCTAGACATAACTGTTCGTATAGCCATTCTTCTGGGGCGAAATGACCATTGGGTGTTAAAGATTCGATTAAATCATCAAAATCTACGCGTAGCTCGATCGGACCTTGATAATCTTCACCTGCTGCCGCATCGAGCCAAATAATCTCATTAGCATCGAGCTTTAACCTTTGGTTGTACTGGTTTAGACATCGATCGCAAGTTAAGTTAACAATGGTATCAGCGGTGGCCGAGACATCTAAGAAAGTACCCCGATGCTTAATTACCATTTCGCCCCGTACCGGAGTTAGAGTTGCTAAGTCTAATACCGACTGATTGATCGAAATTTTGAGGGTATGATCCTCACAGCGCAGCAGGTGAGGAATAAAAACTGTTTCCATGGAATTAGCTACCTTAGGTTACGAATTCTCAGGACTGCTAGCTAGCTTCACCACCAATCTTCGGTCGGCTTCTAGACCGCGACTGTAGGTAGAAAGATCGGCATAATCAGATTCCAACTCAAAGAAACTGTGGAGTTGGCGACGTTCAGCTCCAGACAAAGGAGGCATCACATATTCTTCACTAGTTTGACGGACATGGGCGGCCGCCTGATCGGCGATAGCCCGTAGTTCAGTGGTGCGGCGGAGGCGATATTCGTTCAATTCCACTACAAAAGGAATATTTTCTTCGCTACTGGGCAAAGTCGCATTTACCAAATATTGAATGGCATCGATTGTCGCACCTTC
>JAYUSR010000151.1:0-14339 GCA_043755575.1 Synechococcales cyanobacterium | reverse complement strand
GCACCCCGATGATCGAGAGTGGGTTTCGGCCCAGTGGTATAGTACAGTGCGAGCGGGGCAGGAGTTCAAATCAGAACATCGGTTTGTGACTCCCCAAGGACGTGTTAACTGGGTCTTTGCTAAGGCCCTTGGAATATATGATCAAGGAACAGTCACCGGGTATATCGGTACACTGACAGACATCACCGAACGCAAGCAATTGGAACGGGAAAGAGAGCGTTTTCTGGCTGTTGCTTCGGATTTACAACTGATTTTAGGCAGTAACGGATCTTTCCAGTGGGTCAGCCCCAATTGTGAGTCAACGCTGGGCTGGACCAGCGAAGAAATGACATCCTGTCAATGGACTGAGTTTCTTCACCCCGACGACATCAAGCAATCTGTCTCCGATGTCACAAGATTGTTCTCTGGGCAGAAAACCGTGGCCTGTGAAAACCGCTATCGACACAAAGACGGTTCCTACCATTGGCTGTCATGGCAAGCACAGTCATACGTAGAAGAACAGGTGATTTATGCGGTGGCGGTGGATATCACCGAGAAAAAACAGTTGGAAGAGCAGTTTCTGCGCGCCCAGCGCTTAGAAAGCCTGGGCACTCTGGCCAGCGGCATTGCCCACGATCTAAACAATGTGCTTACTCCGATTCAGGGTGTGGCGCAGCTTTTACCTCGGACCCTGCCCAACTTAGATGAGCGGAATCAAAGACTGTTGACGATGCTGGTCGAAAGCTCCAAGCGCGGTAGTAATTTGGTGAAACAAATCCTTACCTTTGCCCGAGGGCTAGATGGTCAGCGCGCGGTGTTGCAAGTCCGGCACATCTTAGCAGAAATCATTAATGTTGCCCGTCAAACTTTTCCCAAATCGATCGAGATCATCTTAGACATAGCTGCTGAGGATCTGTGGATGGTGAGTGTCGATGCAACTCAAATTCACCAGGTGTTAATGAATTTGTTTGTGAATGCTCGGGATGCGATGCCCAATGGGGGCAGGATTACCGCAACTGCTGGAAATATAGTGATCGATGAAACTGCCGCTGCCATGTCCAGCAATACCCGCACCGGATCTTATGTAGTAATTATGATTGCTGATACTGGAATGGGGATCGATAGTGGATCGATCAATAAGATTTTCGATCCATTCTTCACAACCAAAGAGACTGGCACCGGGCTAGGACTATCGACAGTATCTGGCATTATCAAAGCCCACGATGGTTTTATCAATGTTGATAGCGAGATCGATCGAGGTACTTGCTTCACCATATATCTGCCTGCTATCACCAATAGCGAAGAAGACCAGCCCATCGCCAGACCACAGCTCTGGGAAGGCCATGGACAACTAATTTTAGTCGTGGACGATGAAGATTCTGTCCGGGAGATTACTAAATCTTCACTAGAGACTTATAATTACCGAGTGATGCTAGCCCGTGATGGGGTCGAGGCCATTGCGCTATACGCCCAGCATTTGGATGATATTTCAATCGTAATGTTAGATATGATGATGCCCAGCCTTGACACTCCATCCATAATTCTGGCACTACAGCACATTAAGCCCACCGTCAAAATTGTAGCGATGAGTGGCTCGGCAGCTAATGAGCAAATCGTCGAGCAGTTTGGGCTGAGCGCTTTTCTGACCAAGCCCTTTACCATGATCGAAGTGTTAAATACATTGGTAGATTTACATTAGTCAAAATAGTTATTTCGCCTGAGACTACACATCCAGCTGGGCACAACAGGCGGGTATCCCCGCCTGTATAGTTAAGTTAGCTCAACTTAATCAATGTCTTTGTTCCGGCAGCATCAGCGATCGAAACTGCTAGCATCAGACCATTAGAGTCCTGCCCCGTCAAAACCTCTGTTGGTGAATCAACAGTATGGGCATAATTCACTTCATCTTTACCAGTTTCAATTACCAAGTCATCACCCTTCCCAACTGGGTCATAAACCATGGCCATCAAAGGGGCATTCTGAATCAGTTCTTCATCACCAAGCTCTGAATTGATGATTTCGATCGAAATATGCCGCCCCCGATTCCCATCAGAGAATTGATCAAAAAACTCACCCCATCGCTCGCGCGGGATAGACTTGTTGATGTCAATCTTGCTAGTCATACATGTAATTCCTTTTGTTAGCTAAATATGTGCCCGTCAACAACTAGCTGTAATATGCCCAAGACATGACTAGTAGGGTGATGACCAAAGCGATAATTACAGACAGCCAAATCTTGCCATCTAAGATAAAGTTGTTTTCGGTGGCAACTTCATCCCAGTAGCCATCGAATATTTGATGGCCGATGACATAATTTACGGCGATCGGTAATCCTGGCCAGAGCAAACCAATACTGAATGCTACTATTACCCAAGCTTTGCCATGTAACAGTAATAAATAAGCCCCCCCAACCATCAAAACCACAGCTACAGCGTCAAAGACTCGATGCAACCCTACGGCGTAATCCCCTAGCCTGGGTGCGGCTTGCTTTTTGAGCAAATATTTGTCGGTCAAAAATAGACCAACCAAAATTAACCATAACGCCAGAATAACGAATAGCATTAATTCATTCATATCATCCTCCTGATTTACCAGGCTGAAATCAGAAATTATTGACTGATTCCGATAGCTTGAGCTTATGCCATCAACGTGAGGAACTTGTGAGGAAACGGATTTACGATCACCCTAAATTCTCTAATCCTCACAACTTCCTTGGATTTGAGTCCTATAGTTACAGTTATCACCCGCTGCATTCCAGGTGGCTGCCATGCCGATCAACAACAATCGCAAATCTGAAGCATCGAAAACCCCAATTCCCACTAGTTTAATTTTCCTCGCTTGGGTGTTATTGCTGCTAGCCTGGCCTAGTGAAAACCATATCAGGAAGTCTTATAGCGAATTTATCCAGCAAGTAGAGTCTGGTCAGGTAG
Source organism: Synechococcales cyanobacterium (assembly GCA_043755575.1). Classification (GTDB taxonomy): domain Bacteria; phylum Cyanobacteriota; class Cyanobacteriia; order Cyanobacteriales; family Chamaesiphonaceae; genus JAAFHZ01. Next base: position 11,430 of record JAYUSR010000151.1, on the reverse strand, counting down.
CCAAGGCGGCCATCGATAGTCAAGAAATTCGATATGAATTGAAATCAACGCCGGTTGCCCAGTCCCAGCAGCTTGATCCTAAAAATATTCCCAAAAACATCTTTGTCACTAGGCGACTAACCGATGATCCAGATCTTAGCAAAATTCTGCGGGCACACCAGGTCGAGTATGTGGTGCCTGCGCCTAGCCCCCTCAGCGGTCTATGGACAATCTTAAGCTGGGTGCTGCCTCCGGTAATTTTCTTTTTAATCTGGTCGCGATTTGGCAATCAAAATCAGACGAGTCTGCTGGGAGCTGGCAATAGCCACGCCAGAGTTTATGATGCCGGGAAGACTGGTGTCACCTTTAATGACGTGGCTGGGGTGGATGAAGCAAAAGCTGAGCTGCAAGAAATTGTGGACTTTCTGCAACATGCTGATAAGTATGTAAAATTGGGAGCCAAAATTCCGAAGGGCGTGTTATTGGTCGGACCACCGGGGACGGGCAAAACACTATTAGCTAAAGCTATTGCCGGAGAAGCTGGTGTACCATTTTTTAGTATTTCTGGCTCAGAGTTTATTGAAATGTTTGTGGGGGTAGGTGCAGCCAGAGTGCGGGGACTATTTGAGCAAGCCAAGCAGCAGGCTCCCTGCATTGTATTTATTGATGAGTTGGATGCGCTGGGTAAATCCCGATCGAGTGCGAATTCACCGATTGGTGGTAATGATGAACGCGAACAAACCCTGAATCAACTGTTATCGGAGATGGATGGGTTTGCGGCTAATACCGGCGTGATCTTGCTCTCGGCGACAAACCGCCCTGAAGTATTAGATCCAGCTTTGTTGCGGCCTGGCCGGTTCGATCGCCAGATTGTGGTCGATCGACCAGATAAAAGCGGTCGGGAGGCCATCTTAGTTGTCCATGTCCGCCATGTCAAAATGTCTGATGATGTAAATTTGCTGAAATTAGCCGCTCGCACCCCCGGTTTTGCCGGTGCCGATCTGGCTAATTTGGTTAATGAAGCCGCTCTCTTAGCGGCTCGCCATGATCGAGAAAACGTTACCATGTCCGATTTTGAAGAGGCGATCGAACGGATTCTGACTGGGCTAGAAAAAAAATCGCGGGTCTTAAATGATATGGAAAAAGAAACGGTCGCTTACCATGAAGCCGGTCATGCGATTGTGGGTTCCCTGATGCCCGGATCGGGGACAATCGAAAAAATTTCGATCGTCCCTCGGGGCGTGGCGGCTTTGGGCTATACCCTCCAATTGCCCCAAGAAGATCGCTTTTTGATGGTGGAAGATGAGCTGCGCGGCCAAATTGCCATGCTATTGGGGGGAAGGTCGGCAGAAGAACTCATCATGGGCAAGGTTTCTACGGGAGCTAGTGATGATATCCAAAAGGCTACAGATTTAGCTGATCGCTATGTCACCATCTATGGCATGAGCAAACAACTAGGTCCCATGGCCTTCGATCGATCGGCTAGCCAATTTCTGGGTGGGTGGGGAAATCCGCGCCGTCCGCTCAGTCCTCAGGTGGAGTCGGCGATCGATCAAGAGGTCAAACACCTAATTGATAATGCCCATCAAATCGCTCGGGTCATCCTAGCTCATAATCAACCATTGCTCCGGGAGGTGTCACAGGTCTTGCTAGAACGGGAAGTTCTAGAAGGCCAAAAACTGCATTCTTATCTCAGTCAGGTGCAAATACCACCGCTATTATCCACCTGGCTACAAAGTGGCGAGCTGACCACTGGTGGTATATCTGATCATATTCCGGCTCTGGACAGAGGTTTGACAACACAACATGTATACGAAAACTCACGATAAGGGAACTAATCCAATGAAATTCAGCAATCCATCTGCGCCTGCTAATGATCAAACTCCCCAGAAAAAAAGCTTTTTTCTATCATCTTTCATTGCCAACCTGATTCTAAATAACAAAATGCTAGCGAAGATATTAGAAATCTGGACTAACACCCTCGATTTTCATGGCCAAGCCTGGTGGATCGAAATTTTTACCGCTCACCCCAAATGCACTTACTACTTTGGCCCGTTTGCTTATGTCACAGAAGCCGAGGGCGCAATCAAAGATTATATAGAAGATCTGGAGAATGAATTGGCGCAAGGAATCCAAGCCCAAATTAAACGTTGTAAGCCAGAACAATTGACGATCGATCATGATAAATAGACGAAACTATCACGACAAATAGACCGCAATATCTTCTACTACCAATTAAATTATCAGGAAAATAACCATGCTAGATATCGATGAAATGAGTTCAAAAGAAATATATGAACTACTGTCCAAAGTAGGATATGGCCATCTGGGCTGCATCCATGAAGGAAAGCCCTATGTGATGCCCATGCACTATTATCTCGAAGATCAAGAAATCTATCTGTTTACTACCGAAGGCATGAAGACTCATGATATGGATGCTAATCCGGAAATCTGTCTTCAGGTCGAAGAAATAGTTAACGATCCACTGCATTGGCGCAGTGTGATTGTGATGGGTCAAGCCAAACGTTTGACAGAGCAATCAGCCATCGATCGAGTACGGAAATTAATCAAGAATCTCAATCCCACACTTTCTCCAGCTCTTAACCGCACCTGGATCGATTCGTGGGGACGAGCAGAAGTAATTGCGATTTACCGGGTTCATCCGAGTGAAATGAGCGGACGTACGACTGATGGAGTCAGCAGTAGACCACTAATGGCCTAACTATCAGCTAACCCATGATATTAGACGACCCCATCAGACGTAAATGTGAGAGAGAATATTGATGTCGGAATTGATTCAAGCAGTTTTAGAGAGTGAAGAGCGCTCCGATTTACGTCAGTTCTTAAGTGCCCTCCGTCTCTCTTCGGAGCAACGGTACTTACTCCGTAATGACATTCTTAGTGCCTTCAAGACATACTGTGACACGCAGCAGAAACCGACATCGTTTTATCGTTTTTCAGACTTAGGGCGGTTGGTTTCCCATGTTCAAGAGCTGATTTTGGAGAATGGAAACACTTGCTTGATTGTGCGATCGCAAATTGCCCGCCAGGAAGCGTATCAGATATTTGAGGATTTAACCGTAGAGCCGATGACGGTACAGGAATTGTTAGATTTACGCGATCGACATGTGGGTCGCAGCCATCCATTAGATGGAGACATTCCTGAAATTGACTTTCAACCTTTCTATGACTATTCCCCGCTGATTCGAGATCCCAAAAATATTGGTAAGGGTGTCGAATTCCTGAACCGTTATCTTTCCAGCAAACTGTTTCAAGATCCTCACCAATGGCTGGCAGCATTGTTCCAATTTCTGAGCTTACACCACTGTAACGGGATGCAATTGTTGATCAATGAGCGAATTAAATCGCAGCAACAACTCTCCAACCAAGTCAAGCGAGCCTTGCGGCTAGTGAGTGATTTGCAACCCAGTGAGCCGTATGAAAAGTTTCGATTTGATTTGCAAACGCTCGGCTTTGAGCCAGGATGGGGAAATACTGCTTACCGAGTTCAAGAAACATTAGGAATTCTCGATCAGCTGATTGACTCTCCCGATCATCAATCCTTAGAAGCCTTTTTGTCGCGCTTACCGATGATCTTTCGGATCGTTTTGGTTTCCCCACATGGTTGGTTTGGGCAAGAAGGGGTTCTAGGCCGACCCGATACCGGGGGACAGGTGGTCTATGTTTTAGACCAAGCCAAAAATTTGGAGAAACAGCTACAAGAGGATATTGCCCTGGCTGGTTTGGATGTTTTGAACATTGAACCCAAAATATTAATACTCACCCGCCTGATTCCTAACTGTGAGGACACCCTTTGTAATCAACGGCTAGAAAAAATTTACAGCACAGCCAATGCTTGGATTTTGCGGGTTCCCTTCCGAGAATTCAACCCTAACTTGACTCAAAATTGGATTTCCCGGTTTGAAATTTGGCCTTACCTAGAAACCTATGCTCTAGATGCCGAGCGTGAACTATTAGCAGAATTTCAAGGTAAGCCAGATTTAATTGTGGGCAATTATTCAGACGGCAATTTAGTAGCTTTTTTACTCTCGCGACGGCTCAAAGTAACGCAATGTAACATTGCTCATGCTTTAGAAAAAACCAAGTATCTATTCAGTAACCTTTACTGGCAAGACTTAGAAGCCAAATATCATTTTTCGCTCCAGTTTACAGCTGATTTAATTGCCATGAATGCAGCGAATTTCATTATCAGCAGCACCTATCAAGAAATTGTCGGTACATCTGAAAGCGTCGGTCAGTATGAATCTTACCAAAGCTTTTCCATGCCCGAACTTTTCCATGTTGTCACCGGGGTTGAATTATTTAGCCCCAAATTCAATGTTGTCCCACCTGGTGTAAACGAAGCCGTTTTCTTTCCTTATACTAAAACGGCGGAAAGAATTACCAGTACTCATCGCTACATTGAAGATTTGCTCTTTACCCTGGATGATCCTACGCAAGTTTTTGGCAAACTGGATGACCCTCGCAAGCGCCCAATTTTTTCGATGGCCAGGTTGGATCGGATTAAAAACCTGACGGGCTTAGCGACCTGTTTTGGCAATAGCAAAGAATTACAAGAGAGCTGTAACTTGATTTTGGTGGCTGGCAAATTAAGAGGAGAAGAGTCCACGGATCACGAAGAAATCAGCGAAATTGAAAAGCTGTACCAGATTATTGATGAATATAATCTTCACGGCAAAATTCGCTGGTTAGGCGTGCGCCTTTCTAAGGGAGATTCTGGTGAAATATATCGCACGATTGCCGATCATCAGGGTATCTTCGTGCAGCCTGCCCTGTTTGAAGCCTTTGGCTTGACAATTTTAGAGGCGATGGTCTCAGGATTACCGACCTTTGCTACTCAATTCGGTGGCCCATTGGAAATTATTCAAGATCAAGTCAATGGCTTTTATATCAATCCAACTCATTTAGAGGAAACTGCCCAAAAAATCTGGGATTTTGTGAGCAAATGTGAGCAGCATCCCAATTACTGGTTTGATATCTCCCAGCGAGGAATCGAGCGAGTTTATAGCACCTATACCTGGAAAATTCATACAACTCGATTACTGTCACTGGCTCGAATCTACGGCTTCTGGAATTATACTTCCAAGGAAAATCGCGAAGATATCTTACGCTATATTGAATCGTTGTTCTATTGGGTATTTAGACCAAGAGCCCAGCATTTACTAGAACAACACCGGCAACAGTGACAATCAGCTTAGTTGCGATGAGCACTGATGAGCCGGGAGGCGCACTTGAAACAAACTGCCTTGACCCAGCGCAGAAGTAACGCTGATAGTGCCAGAGTGGGTGGTGACAATGCGTTGCACGAGGTGCAATCCTAAGCCACTACCGGCTTGTTTGTGTTGACCAGTGCGGAAGCGTTGAAAAGCAACTGCTTGTTCATCAGCAGACATACCCAGCCCAGTATCCTGGATGTCGATCGATACCCACCCATTCACTCCCGAGGTCTCGTCTAAGCTGGCCGGGCAAAAGCCTAAACAGAGTTTAATACTGCCAGTATCAGTGAATTTGAGGGCATTCCCTACTAGGTTAGCAATCATCCGCCGAATTTCTTGGCAGTCGCCCAATACTTTTAGGGACTCGGGAGCTGGAACATCACTATGAGCCATCAGGAGAATCGACTTAAATTGAGCTAAAGGTTGGAGTTCTTGCACCACATCCTGCATAATTTCCCACATGTGGCAAGTTATCAGAGTCAGGGTTTTTGTGCCAGATTCATAACAATGCACTTCTAAAAGTGTATTGACCAGATCGAGCAGGTTTTCGTTACTGCGATTCATGGCGGCTACGGCTTCATGCATTTCAGCGGAGAGTGGGCAAAAGGTCTCTTGCTGAAATAGCTTAAACATCCGGTTTGCCGCTACTAAAGGGGTTCGTAAATCGTGGGTGAGATGAGCAATGAAGTCTTCTCGTTGAAGGTTTTGAGTTTCAATCTGAATCCGCTGTTCTTCTAGATTACGGTTTTGCTGCAATAGTAACTCATTATTTTGCTGGAGTTGTTTGCTGGTTGCTAGTACTTCTCGTTCCGCTCGATCGATCCGAATGGCGTTTCGCAGAATTTGAGCTAAGACAGCATCAGAAATCTGAGATTTGGCCAGATAATCGGTGGCACCAGCTTTCATCAAATCAACGGCAATTTTTTCATCGCCTTGTCCGGTCAACACAATCAGGGGGTGTTGAACGTCGAGACAGCGAGCGGCTTGAATTAGAACTAGGCCATTTTGGTCGGGTAGTCCATAGTCTAGGAAGGTACAGTCAAATGCATGAGCTTCCAGTGAGGCAATTGCTTCCGCACAGGTGGTAGCTTCGCTAATCGTGACAGATATCCCCGACTGAATGAGGGCACGGCGCACCGCCATCCGATCGACTTCATCATCATCAACAATTAATATCCGTAATGATTCTTCCATTCTGCTTATCTCCGCGCATGGTGATAGGTTAGGTCATCTCACACAGCGTCCAATATTTATTTAATGTGACCATGAGTTCTACAAAAATGCTAAAAGTAACAGGTTTCAAAATGTAGCCAGCAACATTTAATTGATAAGCCTGAAGTCGATCGCGTTCCTCATTAGAAGTAGTTAATACCACTACCGGAATATGCCTAATAGTAGAATCCGCCCGCATTTCCTGCAAAAATTCTAACCCATTCATTTTGGGCATGTTCAAGTCTAGTAAAATAATCCGCCGCTCCATTGGCAGCAAAGATGGCTGTCCTGGCTCACCCCGCAACATCGCTAAAGCCTCTAAGCCGTTACCAGCAACATATAGAGGGTTAGTGATGTTACCCTTCTGGAAAGCTCGTTTAACGGTCATGACATCTACTTCGTCATCTTCGACTAGTAAAATATTTAGCATGGTGTTTTCCATTATTGTTTGGAACTAGTAGTGGGGTCTTCTTTAGTAAGCGGCTGCTTGAGCCAAGTGAACCGGAAGATAGCACCACTACCAGCTGCGGATTCCAACTGAATAGTACCCCCTTCAGCGGTAACAATCTTTTTCACGATCGCGAGTCCCGCTCCGACATTTTCCCGGAGATCACGAGCTTGGAGGGTCTGGAAAATAGTATAAATTCTTTCTTGGAACTGTAGATCGATGCCATCGCCATTATCAGTGATCGAAAATTCATAATAGCTGCCTCGATCGATCACTGACACTTTAACAATACCCATTTCTGTGGGGTGGTGCCGAATAGCATTGTCAATCAGGTGAGTAAAAACCTGTTGGAGCGGCTGTCTTCTGGTATGCATAATTGGCATAGTAGGCACGATATTAATAGTAAAAGTGCCTGGAGGTGCTAAAGCCTGAATAATTTCGGCGAGCAGCTGTCCCACATCAACGCTCGTCGTAAAAGTTTGTCTGCGTCCAGACCGAGAATATTCCAACAAGCTGTTCAATAGCGCTTGCATTCGATAGACTCGGCCACGGAGTAGTTTCATTTGCGAGCGGATTTCAGTCGAAATACCATCACCGAGATCTTCCTCAATCCATCCTGAGAGGCTAGCAATAGCTCGCAGTGGCGCTTTGAGGTCGTGAGAAGTGATATAAGCAAATTGATCTAACTCGCGATTGCTTTGGACTAAAGACTGGTTACTGGCTAGGAGAGAGTCGTTCAAAGTAGCTAGCTGCAAGGCTTTAGCTTGAATTTTGGCAGCCGCTTGCTGGCGTTCGGTAATGTCGCGAATGATGGCAATCCGGTCATCATCTGAAGCAATGCTATTCATCGAGATTTCGATCGGGAAATATTCACCATTTTTGCGTTGACCCATGGCCTGCCAGATTTGGTCGGTAGAATTTGTCTCTACGATCATGTTCGGGGCATAAAATAGCAGCTTTTGAGTGGCATCAGCTTCTGGAATTAATAGTTTTTGCCAATGCCAGCCCATTACTTCCATCGGAGTATAGCCAAACATCTGCACCGCAGCCTTATTGAAGGCTTCAATTTCTCCCTGGGTATTGATCACTACAACTCCATCAACGACATTAGCAACAATGGCCTGAGTCAGGTTGCGGCTCTCTCGCAGACGGATTTCCCGTTCTCGCAGTTCTGTGGCTAGCTGTCTTAGTAACCTGACGGCTAGAGCAGTACCCAAAATGCTAATTGTCATCCCATACCACGTAGCAGCAGTATTAATATTTTGCTGCTCTTGCAGTGATCGAGTCCGAGTTGCTAAGGTACGATATTCTTCTTTTTCTAATCGATCGACAACATCCCGAAATTGATCCATCGATTTTTTACCAGCCAGTAATCGTTCATTAATAGCTTCAGGATTGCTAATGGTGTTAGTTTCTACCCGTTGCACGCTACTTTTCAGTAGCATCATTCGGCTTTGAGCGATCCGGGTCAGATGCTTGACTTGCTGAAGCTGCAGCGGATCTTCGCGGACGAGCTGTTCAAGACTAGCCAGAGTTGGTTCCAGGGTGGTCAATGCTAGGTTGTAAGGCTCCAGAAAAACTTTTTGTTTGCCAATATAATAACCTCTCACCCCAGTTTCAGCGTTAATTAAACTAATTAAGGTACTCTGGCTTTTCGCTAAAACTTGATTGGTATGATTAACATATACCTGCGCTTGAATAATTTTTTGGCGGAGTAGATTATCGGCCACCAGTACTCCTATCAGGCAAACCAAAGGAATAGCGATGGCGATCGAACCTCGACTTTCGATCGGTAGTCGCTTCCAATAAGTTTTGATTTTTCGCCAACAGGAGTTCATTAAATACGCTACAAAACAATTTAATAATTCAAGTTCTCATTTATGACCACACAACATAAGAAGTGGTTCCTTTCCCCACTGCAATATCTAGAGTAGACTATATTTGCCCCTTTAAAAGGTTGTTGAGCATGAACGATATCAGGGTAGCTTTGGTCGAAGATCATGATGTTGTGCGGATTGGTTTGCGTACTGTTTTACAAAGCCAGGCAGGGATTAAGGTGGTCGGAGAAGCGACTAACGGTCTCCAAGGATTAGCATTATTGAAAACAACCCCAATAGATGTAGTTTTGATAGATATTGGCTTACCAGGCATCGATGGGATCGAATTGACCCAGCAGTTTCGGCAGTTCCAGGCAGGGCAAGAGAGTCTGACGACCAAAGTGCTAATTCTTACCATGCAGGGCAGTGAAGAAACCGTATTGGCATCTTTTGCTGCCGGAGCCGACTCTTACTGCATGAAAGACATTGGGGTTGAGCATTTGGTGGAAGCCATTCAGATGACTCACAGTGGGAATGCCTGGATTGACCCGGCGATCGCTAGTATCGTGTTACGACAAATGCGACAGAGTATTAAACAACCTACTGCTCAGAAACAGACGATCGAGATTCGGTCGGTAGAACCTGAATATGAGCAGGTGCTGGCCTCCGATCCAGTAACCGATCGCGAACGGGAAGTGCTAGAACTAATGGTTGCTGGCTGCACTAATGTCGCGATCGCTGATCGTTTGTTCATCACCGTCGGCACAGTTAAAACCCATGTGCGCAATATCTTGGCTAAGCTCTGTGCCAGTGACCGCACCGAGGCCGCCGTGAGAGCACTGCGGTCGGGCATCATTTCTTAGAGTTACTCAACCAAGCTTTCGACCGGTGAACTAGGCTTCAAGTCAATTTTCAAATTGGGCAGTCCCGCTAGTTTTTCTAGCGGCTGTAGCTCCTTGGACTGAGGGGCAAACACTGTTAATCCACCTGGAACACACTCGATCTCAATGGGGGTGATACCAATCATTTCCCCATCCAGAACTACTTTCTGAGGAGGCGTAGTGGTCACTTTAAAGCGCTGGGCACGCAAAAAACCGACATCTGATCGTTGAGAGGCGGTACCACGGAGCGTCGAACTCAATAAGTCATAGGAAGTGGCGATTGCACTTAACGGAGTCGCTGGAGCCAAGATAGTGAGATCAAGCAGTCCATCATCGAAAACCACCCCGGCGGAACCTTGCGCCAAAATAGAACTGGCTGGAGCCGCATTGGCGATGGTAATTGCTGCTGCCGAAACTGTAATAACTCGATCTTCGGTTTCGATTTCTACTTCAAACTGTTCTAAATGTCGCAGTTGCTCCATCCCGGCCAAAATGTAAGCTAGCATCCCTAACCGATTTTTGGAGTCGCGATCGGCTAACTCCACTGCCTCAGCTTCAAACCCGATTCCAGCTAGTAGCACCATTGGTAAACCATTACAACAAGCCATATCTACGACTTGGGTGCCACCGGCCAAGATCGCCATGCAAGCATCCGCGATCACTGTTGGTAGATTCAAGGCATTGGCAAAAGCATTAGCAGTACCACGCGAAATCACGCCCAGCGGAATGTTAGTACTCATCAGAGCCGCTGCCACCGCCGACAAAGTACCATCGCCCCCAGAAGCAATCACCGAGTCTGCACCTCGGGCGATGGCCTCTTTGGCCAGTTGTCCGATATCGGTCTCAGCAGTAGTCATTACGACATCCAAGGCCATTTGGGGACTGAGTATCGACTCAATTAAGGCTAGGTCTTGGTCTGGATTACCCTGCCCAGCAATAGGATTAAAGATTAGACAAGTTTTGTGTTCCATTGGGTTTAATCTCCGAGAGGTGAGCGGGGTGAACGGTCTAGGTTTTGTTGGATAACCCCCAAAACAGCCTGAGGGTCAGTAGCTTGTTTCATCACTTCAGCCTCTAAATCGTCACGATTTTTGACATTGGGTAAATCAATGCGCAACTCCTCTACTAATGAAATTAATTTAGCGATTTTCTGCTCGGTCAACAAGTTAAGTTGGAGCATTAAATGCGATCGTTCTTCGCTTAACTTTTCTTGACGAGTTTGATAAATCAGTACTCCAGTAGAAATCAGGAGAGAAAAGATCTCCAGCCCATGCAGATGCAAATCGAACAGCGGGAAATTCTTTGGCAGAATCTTCTGATTAACCAAGCTACTACATCCGATCCAAACAGTGAAAAAAACTATTTGAAAATAGAGGAATTGGGGGCGACCAAAAACAGCCGCAATTTTCTCTAGAATGCGTCGATCAGCTGTAGTACTTCGCTGGCGGCGATTTTGGTGTTGAGTGATCGTCTCAACATTTTTCAATACTTGTTCTGGCAATAGTTCGATCGACTTCAGTATTAAATCTCGATTAGCAGCCTGAGCTTCAATAACTGCTTTTTTTCTGGCTTTTATAGTCATATTATTTATTCTCTAAACCGATTGCTTGATCCACACTGAGACCGAGCCGCCGTTGCAACAGAATTCTGCCCAGCCATCATTGTTGGTAACAACTGGTTCTTTGACGTGTTCAGTAATATCTATATAGGTGTTATTGGGATGTCCAATCTCCATCCACTTGCTGCCGCCATCGCCGTTACTCAATACTACAGCCATACCGCCAGGATGCTCTTCATCGCCCAATCTTGTCCAGCCGATTGTACTAGGATGATCGAAATAGTCGTGCTGTTCCCCA
>JAYUSR010000150.1:0-4474 GCA_043755575.1 Synechococcales cyanobacterium | reverse complement strand
ACTAGGTGTGGATATTCTGCACTAGAGTAGAGATGGTGGCCAGCCATCGAAACTTTTTCAACTCTATTGCCCTTTACATTTGTAACCTGACAAAAACTACCAGCTTTTTTCTTTGCCTGTTGTTTTGCTGACTCTATCCCATCACTCCTTTTCTTAATTTGCTTTAAGATATCATCCATACAAGGTGCTATTTCAAGACCGACATCACCACACCAATCTTTACGATTGCGACGCTTAATTTCTTTAGCAAATACTTGTCCTAACTTCATCATTCCCGGCAACGAATAGTAAATTCCTTGATCGGGTAAATCTAGATAATCTGAACCTTGGATTAAGGTGGTCAAATCATCTTGCCTAGCTATTTCCGATATCTTTTTCAAATAGGATGGCTTAGTTCTGAAAATTGAAACCACATCCATTTTAGATAGAAAAAATACATTATTATTCTGTACTAAAGATGAGCTATTATTTAAAATCTGCTGCCTTACAAAAGTCTTTCTAATGTCACCTTTGATAGCCTTGATTAATTTTTCAATCAGCTTCTGGAACCAGTTGTTTTGTTGTTGTTTTCTAAACTCCAAACACTCAGCTATTGCAAAGGCCCCAGCGAATGTATATTCTCGTAAACCAGAACTAGCAACAACTCTATAATCTGTACCTAGCTTTAAATCCCATTCATCTTCAGGGTCGGCATCAATAAACTGCTCAAGATCAATCAGTTCTTGGCCTGTAATATGGAGCGTCTCTATTAGCTGTTTGGAAGTAACAAATATTTCAGCCATTAAAATTTCTCAGTCAAACTATTATAAAAAACTGTTAGTCTTTCGAAAATCCGTGCGTTCCCTGTTTTGGAAATATCTGGATGGTAAATTTTGCAGAATTTTCGATATACTTCTTTCACATCTTCTGTCTTAGCTGTTTTGGAATCTAATCCAAATGTTTTCCAAGGCAATGAATAATTGAAGATGTTAATACCATTGATACAATCAGGCCCCACCTCACCATCTTCATGGGGAAGCAATCCAATGAATTTACGATAAAGAATCTCCCAGCTTTCCTTTAGACCGAGATTTAAATCCATACCTTCTGTTGCCATTTGGTAAGAACCATCTTTTTTTAAAGCCGGAGTACCCTTAACCTGAAAATACTTGAACACTGATTCTTTTAATTGAGACAAAGCCAAGGCTTTTGGCTTCTTCGCTAGCTTCGATGAAGACTTTTTCTTGTAATTTTTTACTATAAAATCAGCAAAGTCTTCTAGAACACTAATTGCAATTGAGTGTTCTAATGCAATTTGCGATATTTTTTCATTGATTATTGGTGTTAGGGTCGCTTTTTCCATAATCGGCTCAGACTAACTGGAGAAATATACAGCAGAATTCAATTATTCCATATTTTAAGATGATAAATTCTACTAACCCAATTATTCCCAATTAACTGACCAACTAACCATCGTCTGTTGGATATGTTATTCTCCTGATCGAATTCATTGCAACACCATGACCTACCCTAGCAACCTGCCTACCACCCCTCTCTTTGGCACTGACGGCATTCGCAGCAAAGTTGGCGAGTTATTAACCGCTGATTTAGCACTCCAGATTGGCTACTGGGCCGCCGTGATTTTAACTGAGCAACAGGATGATCCAGCTCCGATTATTCTTGGTCAAGATTCCCGAAATTCTAGCGATATGTTGGCGAGCGCCTTGGCGGCTGGGATTACCGCAGCCGGAGTAGAAGTGTGGAATTTAGGACTCTGTCCGACTCCTGGCGTTGCTCATTTGACGGCCACTAGTGATGCGATCGGTGGCGTCATGATTTCAGCTAGCCATAATCCCCCTGCCGATAATGGCATCAAATTCTTTGGCAACAACGGCAAAAAGCTATCGAAAGACTTGCAAGCTCGAATTGAAGCTGGCTTGCGTGGTCAACAGTCTCGCCCCGAGCTACCAGCACAGTGGGGTAAGCATTACTTTATGCCGGAGCTAGTGCCGCAGTATGTTCAAGCTGTAGTGGACTCCTTAGGCGATGGGGCTAGTTTGACTGGGATGAAGATTGTCCTGGACTTGGCCTACGGCGCTGCCGTCCAAACAGGGGTGCCTATTTTTACGGCACTGGGTGCTGAAGTCATTGCCCTCCACAACGAAGCCGATGGCGATCGGATCAATGTGGGTTGTGGTTCTACCCATATGGAAGCGCTTCAAGCTCAGGTCGTGAAGCATCAGGCGCAGATCGGTTTTGCTTTCGATGGCGATGCTGATCGGATGCTCGCCGTCGATAATCAAGGACGACGGATTGACGGCGACTACATTATGTACCTGTGGGGTCAACATCTTAAATCCAAAAATCAATTGCCCCAGAACCAAATCATCACGACAGTAATGTCCAACCTAGGATTTGAGCGGGCTTGGCAAAAACTGGGTGGTCAACTAGTCCGCACCGACGTAGGTGATCAATATGTCCAAGCCGAAATGGATCGCAGTGGTGCCCGTATGGGTGGAGAACAGTCTGGTCATATTTTGTCGCCCCAGCATAGTATTAGTGGTGATGGAGTTTTAACAGCAGTGCATCTAGCCGCAATTGTTCAGCAGTCTGGGCGATCGTTAGCACAGCTAGTAGATGATAGCTTCCGCACCTATCCCCAGATTTTGCAAAATGTCCGAGTTGAAAACCGCGAACAACGGGTTAATTGGAAAAACTGTGCTCCCCTACAAACGGCGATCGCCCAAGCTGAATTGGCAATGGGTGAGCATGGCCGGATCTTAGTACGGGCTTCTGGGACAGAGCCGCTGATTCGGGTCATGGTGGAAGCAGCTGATCAAGAACTGGTGGACTACTGGACTGCTCAGCTCGTTGCTGTAGTTCGAGAAAACTTTCCAAACTAACAAAACGACTAATAATCGAGATGCTCGCTAGCTAGCTGACGAGCATCTTAGCATCCACCATCAGATCCGAAATATGGTAACGGCGACAAAAGTCCTAAGCTTTCTTTCCTTTACCCAATGCTGATCGAATAAACTCATAAACTTCATTGAATTTACCGCTATTAGCCTTGCTCAAACCAATCTGCTGATGATAGGATTCCACCAAATCACCATAGTTGTCCATGAAACCCTTGGCTCTGCTGAAGTTCACCCCAGATTTATTAAGCATAGTTTGACTAACTTTAGCCAATTGACCGGGGTGCTTTTGATTCCATTCTTCAATTTTGAAGACAATTGGCCAACAACTTTTATAAGTACGATTCACATCCTTAGCGGCGGCATCTTGGAGAATCGACGCGCCACCACTTCTGGCTTTACGTGCGGCTGGCGCTGGGCTACTAGACTTAGCAGAGACTTTCGCAACTGGAACTGCTTTTGGTGCTTTCGCCTTTCTGGGAGTAGGAGTAGAGACTTTTGGGCTAGTCTTCTGGACAGTTTTTTTGACAGCTTTGGTAGCTCGGACAGCAGCAGGCTGGCCTTGCAGTAAAGAAGTCATTTGATCAAGACGATCAGCTTTTTCCCGAAGTTCAGCATTTTCTTGCTGAAGTCGTTCGATTTCCGAATTTTGCTGAGGCGAGGGTTGCAATTGATTGGCTTTAGCCAATTGCTGACGCAGTTGAGTAATTTCATTGGTCATCCAGGCTTGAGTCTGAATAGCCTGTTGTAGCAAATCTTGCCCTTGATTACTATTCAGTGCTGAGGGACTGTTGCTGATAGCTTTAGCCCGAGGGGTTTTTGCGATTCGGCTAGCTTTGGCCACAGAAGCCGGAGCTTTGCGAGTAGTAGGAACTTTAGCTGCTTTCACAGTAGCAGCCTTGGTTTTGCGCGCAGTAGGAGCCTTAGCCGCTTTAGCCGCAGGAGTCTTGGCGGTTTCAGCTGCCTTAGTAGCTACGCTTTTCTTGCCAGTAGCAGTGGTTTTTTGTGCAATTGAGCGAGGTTTCATTGATTGTTTGACTGCCATGTTTTTTATTAATGACGAATTTTATGGTCATAGTTATAGCGCTAAGTATAAATGGTTTTGTTGAAAATTAAACATACTTTAACGGAAAATAATAGCTATGTGGAAAATAATAGGCGTTTAAAATACTATTAACAGCAATAAATTTCCCCCAAACAAAAAGATCAGCTACCACCATTAATCAATTTAATGCCAATTTCAGCTGCTACTATTATCGCCAAAATAGCTTCTGTCTTGAATTACAGCTCAACTTATATGGTTGAGTGGATATTCTTACGGTAGTGATGAGGAATCGGGTCAGATAATTGCAATGATTTAAAACAAATGTTGCAACCACTGAGACATTAGTAGCGGTGATGATGAGCAGCACATTACGAACCAATACGCAGAAGGCTGGGCAACTCGCTGAAAATATCCAGGCGATGAGCTGCAAGACTCAGTATGATGATGAGAGAGTTTTTTGGAAAAACATGCCTTTATCCTCACCCCTAACTCAGCAGATTGATGAACTACGCATTGAAATCTATCCAGAAAT
>JAYUSR010000149.1:0-43497 GCA_043755575.1 Synechococcales cyanobacterium | reverse complement strand
TAACTATATATGTGGCTCAATGTTTACTTAAACTCGATTTTGATGCAAGTAGCTCCCGAATATCTAAAAACCGACATATTGGCCAATATCCAACAGGCTTTTGAGAATTTTATGAAGTCTGGCCAAGCTGGGGCAGCGACGATCGGTCTGGTCGCTGGTTACGTAATTCGGGGTATTACCAAATAGGTACGGAGAAGAGAGGATTCGAACCTCCGTTAGGTGTGACCCTAAAGCTGATTTCGAGTCAGCCGCATTCAACCGCTCTGCCACTTCTCCAGTTCGATGTTGATTATAACAAACAGCGGTAGTTTAGCGGTGGTCAGCAACAAAAAATCAGGTCTGGCCGTCAAAAGAACTTATGGACTTATCGAGAATAGATTTAGTGATTGTCGCGTAAGCATCTATTACTGGGTGCTGTGCAATTTTTAAACATTGTTGAGCACATTATTGTTATTGCCGGTCTTGAGGACAACGTTATGCTAAAGCCCCACAAGAAATTAGATGCTGATGTGTCAGCAACCCCACCCAAGCAGCGTAACTACTGGTCGCTGCTATTACTAAGTGCCTTAGCCAGTTCTTCGATCGGTTACTTGGCGGCCAAGCAAGATGCGCCCATGCTCAATGCCAGCGCGGCTCCCCCGGTGGGCACTTCTTCGGCCAATAGTAATTTCATTACCGCTGTTGTGGATAAAGTAGGGCCAGCAGTGGTGCGCATCAATACGTCCAGAACCGCTAAATTGAGCCGCATTCCAGATGAATTCCGAGACTTTCAGCGCTTTTTGGGGGAAGCTCCAGAAGGAAGCGAGCGAGAAGTTCAACAGGGCACTGGTTCAGGATTCATTATTAATGCTGATGGACTGATTATTACTAATGCCCATGTGGTAAAAGGTGCCGATAAAGTGAGTGTCACCCTCAAAGACAACCGGGTATTAGAAGGCAAGGTAATGGGTATTGATACCATTACGGATGTAGCAGTTGTCAAAGTTAATAGTAATAATTTACCAACGGTCAAATTGGGTAACTCGGAACAGATTAAGCCAGGGGAATGGGCGATCGCGATCGGTAATCCTTTAGGCTTAGACAACACCGTGACAGCTGGTATTGTCAGTGCGACTGGTCGTTCCAGTAGCCAGGTAGGTGATCCCCGAAAACGGGTCAATTATATTCAAACCGATGCGGCGATTAATCCTGGTAACTCTGGTGGACCACTCTTAAATGCTAGTGGCCAAGTCATTGGCATGAACACCGCCATTCTCAAAAATGCCCAAGGTTTGGGATTTGCCATTCCGATTAATCAGGTGCAACGGATTGCTAACCAGCTAGCCACCCGGGGTAAAGTGGAGCATCCTTTCTTAGGAGTGCAAATGGTCACTCTCACTGCACAACTGCGTAAACAGATCAATGCCGAGTCGAATGCCGAGCTATCGATCGATATCAATCAGGGCGTATTGATCGCGAGAGTGATCAAAAACTCACCCGCAGACCAAGCTGGCATTAAAGCTGGCGATGTTATCATTTCTGTCAATAATCAAAAAGTGATTAGTGCCGGTGACGTACAAAGCGCCGTGGAAACAGCGCGAGTCGGTTCTGAACTACCGCTGCAAATTCGTCGCAATCAGAAAGGAGTAGATGTGGTTGTGCGCCCAACGGCCTTTAGTCTCAGGGGTGAAGAAGAAAATCCTTAATCTTCGGCACCATCGCGGGACAGGACAAATTTATCCTGCCCTGTCGCACTCTCCCAGCGACTAGGGATCGGATTGCGCACCGGCTGTAATCCAGATAGCACTTCGGAAAGTTGGAGTCCTTCTAGTGATATGTGTTTGGCTTCACGCACTTTGTGCCAAACCGACCGGGACATCAATAAACTGTGCTTCGTCCGCTGCGCCCCAATCCGCTGCAAGTATTCTTCCCGCTCCGGTTGATAGTCGGCGGAGACTAGTTGCAATGCTCGCTGTGGACTGTTGGCTTGGCAAACCTGAGCCATTTGAGCCATCAATTCTGGATATAGCCAAGTATAGGCTGGATGGACGGTGAGATCAGCCGTATGCACTTCGGCCTCTAAGCTCAAGTTCAGATGATAGTAGCCGATCGCGGCCTTGCGCTGACTCTCAAAAACATACTGGCGGGCTTCACGACAGTGATTAAAATAAGTACGCACGCTTGTGACGGCCTTCTGGATGACATCAGCTTTAAAATCGTGAATCTGTCGATCGAACACTTGCCGGAGCAAGGGCGGCATCGCCACCGTATCTAATTGATACAACAATTGAGCATCATTGTTACGGACTGGCAACAGGTTAGGCAAATCGGGAACATTCACACTCAGTTCTTGCAAAATCTCCGGCGCAACTTCCCAATAGGTCAGCTGGGCTAAGGGCTGGAAACCATTATGCCGATATAGTCCCAGCGCCGCTTTGTCATTAACGTCTACTTCCAGCAACCAATTACTGGCTTCCACAATTTTTTCAAAGCAGTAACGCAGTAGCTGTGACCCACAATCCATCGCCGTCAAGACGGTCGTATCCTCTAAATTCTCTTCGACCTTAATCTGTCGATTCACCCAAACATGTTTAACTTGCCAAGTACTCCGAGTGCAGTTGAAGGGAGCAACTTGCATAATGCCTTGAATCTGTCGATCCACTTCAGCCACTAAAAAGCCATGCCGGTAATGATAAGGGTGGGGAATACTGCGGACTAATTCGATCGCCCCATACCACCGATCTATTTGATGCAATGCTTGCTTCAGTTGCGGGTGTTCATCCCAAGATTCGTCTCCCAACAACTTAAGGCTCTCCAGATCTCGGTACTGAAGAGGCCGCACCAAAATTTTTGGTTTATCAGAATTAGACATAGGTTTTAGACAACCGTAAGACTATCCTCTTAATTGTAAGCCGATATTTCGAGAAATAGGACTTCCGTGATTCTGGTGATCACCAAACATTAAAAAAATTCGCTGAAGAATAAATCATCTCAGTGCTAGTGATAACATGGTAAGTCAGCATTTGTGCCAATTCAACTTTTATCTATGAGAAACTCGCCAATTCTGAGCGTAATTGTGTTTTTGTTATGTGGATGGGGAAGCAGTTGCATGGCAGCCCCAAACAACACCACCCAGCTATCTTCTAAGCAATCCAACACTGAAAAAGCTAGACCACGCAGCATAAGTCCCAGCTCAATCAAAACCCCTCGTCCATCGCCTTTCGTGCCTGGTGTGTCTTTGCCGATATTTCCGGGAACTACCCCTACAGCGACTAGCTCACCCCCACCGATTCAGACCACCACCACTCCCACCTTGCCATTGGTGGAAGTGCCCACTCCTGGCTTAAGAGCTGCCAGAGTCAAGAATTCATCAACTCCATTATCTTCCACTACCAAACGGCGCAAAGTGGTCGTTGACGAAGCACCACGTCCAGTACGGAAACGGTTGAAACGCCGGGAAAACTGAGTTTAATTTCCTTTCAGGGCACGGCGAAAGTTTTGCCGATAGCTGCCGCTAATCGCTAAAAAGACTGGCCATAAAAGTGAGAATTTGAGACGGCTCCCCAAGCTACGGGTAAATTGCGTGCGATTAAAACCCTGCCAAAATTTCCAGGCAACGCCCCCATACACTAATAGCAATAACCAAGGAAGCAAAGAAAGCATATACACGATCCCTAAACTATTTATTAGGTTTAGATAACAAGCTGTCTGAAGATCTCCAGCTGAAATCCGCCCCACATTCATCTTAACTAAAAAACAAACTAATTAGCTGACCTGTTTGATGCTGAGTGAATTATCGAGGTAGCGCTGAATTAGCTTTCTTACCTTATCGCAGTCCAAAGGATGAGTAATAGTACTGGCAGCTCCAGCTAATTTAGCTAGTATCCGTTCGGCCAAGTTCTCTTGATCCACAATCAGGATTACTGGCACTTTTGCTAGGTTGCCAGACCGCCGGATTTGCTGACAAATCTGCCGCCCGCTGGTGAGTGGCATGGCAGCTTCCATAATAATTAAATTGGGTTGTTGCTGATGCATTAGATCTATGGCCTCGCTGGGATCTTTAATTCCCAGAAATTGATAGCCAATGCCGGTGATCATGTCGGCCATGTGTTGATTGGCTTGGGCATTGTCATCAATATAGGCAACTACACCTTGCAAAGTAACAGGTACTGGAAAAACGAGTGGGGATACGATCGATCCTACTATTGTCACTTCTTCTCTCTCAATCAAGGGTTCTGCTGCCGTCACCAGAGGCTTTTGCACTTCCACAACAGGCTGAGGCAAATCCTGGAACAGCGGGTGTAAGCTAATTGTTTTTTGCTGGAGATGAGGTAGCAGAGATCTGGCGAGCAGCAATAGATCTTGTTGTTGTCGAATAGCAATTTCGCGGAGGGAGTAATGGTTATCAATACTCTGAGCCACTGGCGGTGGTGCAAAAATTCTTTGGAGGCTATTGTAGATAGCCGTACTAGTTTGTCGATGGAGATCTGTCGGGTAGTCAATGATCGGAATATGGTCCGGAAAAATATTAGTTAATTGCCATTCTTGCCACTCTTGCCATTCTTGCAGAGGCGTAATTATCAATTTATCCAAGGTCATGATAATTGGTGGCACTTGAGACAAACGGCAGCCATCACGATGATAGGTGAGCTTTTCGGTATGGCTAATTTGCAAAATATCGAAGAAGACATCTTGAGCACCATCAGCTAACAGCGACCCTAACTTTTGACTATCGATTTGACCACCCACATGCAGTTGCACCAGCGCCAGATAAGGCCAACTCACTTCTGGCTGGATTTCTGGTGTGATCCGTAGACCCTGAGGCACTTTTGCTAACTGTTCGAGGCTGATGTGGGGTAAATGCCGGAGCAGTTGCCGTTGCCAAAACCGATGGGGGAAAATATTGTCGATCGCCCACACAATTTTGCCTTGATTAAACAATATTGACCACTGGGCAATCGAGGCTTGAATGGTCAAAATCCCAGTAAACCTAACTTCGCTCAGGTGTCTAAGGTGCCCTAATTGATCGGAAGTGATATCGGTAGAATCTTCATTCATAGCATCTTGGCAAAATTGAGAGATGATCTATAAAAAAGGGTATGTATTCGATACCCCATTAATCACTATAGACTTAAGTGATAGTTAAATATTAATACAGTTATGGAGCAAAGGAGTTCAGAGAATTTTTGAGACTGGATAAGAGGATCGGGTTAGATGTACAATTGCACCAATATTGGTTTGAGTCGATACAGAGGAGATTGGTGTCTTGAATATATTCGACAGATTTAAAAACATATCCCCAAAGCTGTCTGAATCAGAAAAGAACACTATCTCTGACTTGGATACTTTAGAACAAATGTCCCCGCAGCCATCGCCCTCAGAAGAGAGTTCACAGCCGCCTGTTACTCCGTCTCTTTTTGTGCCACCCTCACCTAGTGGTTCTCTAGATCCCTGGGGAACTTTTGAGCAGGGCAATGAAGTGCATGTCGGTGGCCAAAACCCACCTAGTACTCCCCTAGACCCCTGGGGAACTTTTGAGCAGGGCGATGAAGTGCATGTCGGTAGCCAAAACCCGCCGGGTGCTCCAAATCAAGTAGAAGTCAGTCTCCCGCCAGTACCAAGTGCAACACTAAAGACAAAATTTGCCCAGATGGCCGCAGCAACCTCGGCGGCCGCAGCTGTCGCTGGCACCGGTCTGATAGCAACGGCGGGTCAGGCAGGCAAAGTTGCCGCTAAGCCTTTTAAAGGCTATCGTCCATTACAAAAGCGGCCACTATTTTGGGTGTCGTTACTCACTGGACTGGGCATGGGTTCACTAGCTTTGCTGTGGTTGATGGTTGATCAAAGCGTTGCCAAGTACTCAATGAAAGATCCGTTGCACTTTGCCCGACCGGGCACACTGACCGTCAAAGCAATGGATGGGACTAATCTCCTCCAGTTGGGTTCGGATACCAGCGAAAATCTTAAGCTTTGGCAATTTCCCGACAAACTAAAGAAAGCCTTTATTGCGATCGAAGACCGGCGCTTTTATGAGCATGATGGGGTGGATTATAAAGGAGTAACCCGCGCGATCGTCTCGAACATTAGCACTCGTGGTTTGACAGAGGGAGCCAGTAGTATCACCCAACAGGTTGCTCGGATGGTCTACCTCGACCAAGATAAGAATTTTTTGCGTAAGATCAAGGAAGTTAGATTAGCGCAAAAAATTGAAAAAGAACTAGGTAAAGATCAAATCCTAGAGCGTTATCTCAACTTAGTTTACTTAGGAGAAGGCACTTATGGAGTAGCCGATGCCGCCTGGGTCTACTTCGGCAAAAATGTCAATCAGCTGACCTTGCCTCAAATGGCCACGCTGGCAGCGATGCCGCCTTCTCCCAATAAGTATTCACCGTTTGTTAACCCCAAATTTTCTAAAGACAGAAGAAACTTGGTATTGATGCGCATGAAAGAGGCTGGTTTTATTACCGCTGACGAAATGACAGCTGCCCAAGCAGCTCCGATGAACTTGCAACGCCAAGAACACAAGCAAAGATTTCAGCAGGCTAGATATTTCACTAAGTATATTGAGCAAGAGTTGGATACTGGCAAGTATCTCAAAAAGGAAGATTTAAAGGCTGGTGGCTTAATTGTCGAAACTACGCTCAATCCCCAATGGCAAACGAAGGCCGAAGATGTAATTAAAAGTACAGTGCGCAACAACAGCCGCTCTTTTAATCAGGGAGCCATGCTATCGATCGATCCGCGCAGTGGAGCAATTCGAGCGATGGTCGGTGGTAAAGAGTTTTCGGAGAAAAATCAATTTAATCGAGTCACTCAAGCCCGCCGTCAACCCGGATCAACTTTCAAACCAATTTTGTATACCACGGCCATCGCTGGTGGCATTAGTCCCAATAAAACCTATCTGGATGCCCCATTTATCATCGATGGCAAATACAAGCCTAAAAATGCCAGCAAAGGCTTCAAAGGGCAGATTAGTATGCGGGGAGCCTTAACCAACTCGATCAACATCGTAGCCATTAAGATCTTGATTGATACTGGGTTTCAGCCCGTGATGGATTTAGCCCAAAAGATGGGAATTGAGTCTGAATTACAGCCCTACTATTCTCTAGCTCTCGGTAGCTTAGAGGTAACTCTGCTAGAGCTGACCAATGCCTATGGCACCTTTGCCACCCAGGGTATTCATCAAAAAGTACATAGTATTAATCGAATTCTCGATCGAGAGGGGAATGTTCTGTACGAAAATAAGCTCAAACCCCAGCGCATTTTGCAGCCCAACAATACAGCCATTATCACTTCGATGATGCGCAATGTCGTCAACGAAGGAACCGGTCAAGCAGCTCAGCTATCACGACCAGTAGCGGGGAAGACTGGTACTACCGACAAGGAAAAAGACCTCTGGTTTATGGGTTTTATCCCCCAAGTGGTGACGGGAGTCTGGCTCGGTAACGATGACAATTCACCTACCGGAAATGCCAGCAGCACTGCCGCCAGTGCATGGGGACGGTTTATGTCGCAGGTGGTTAAGGATATGCCGGTACAGCAGTTTCCAGTGCCGGATCTAGATAAACAAAAAGCGGAAATTAAGCTCGATCGAGTACGTCCTAATTCGCAACGCACCCTAGCTTTACCAAAGGATGGAGATAACAAAGAAGATAACAGCGGCAACGAAGAACGACCCAGACGGCGATCACGCTCTGAAAGTAGTAATGAGGAAGAACGACCTAGACGGCGAGTCCGCTCCGAAAGCAGCAATGAGGAAGAACGACCTAGACAGCGAGTCCGCTCCGAAAGCAGCAATGAAGAAGAACGACCCAGACGACGAATCCGCTCTGAAAGCAGCAACGAAGAACGACCTAGCCGCAGGTCGCGTTCCGAAAGCAACAGCGAAGAAAGACCCAGTCGGAAGTCGCGCTCCGAAGGCAGTAGTGAAGAACGACCAAAAGTCAAAGTTCAAACCAGATCGTCTGAAAGTGGCGGCTCAGCACCAGCAGCACCTAATCTAGATTAGAACTGGGACTGAAAAATGACACAACAAAAAGGCACGAAATTAATTCCGTGCCTTTTTGTTGTGTCAAAACTCAAGTAGAAAATATTTCAGTCTAGTCGAGATCTGGCATTGCCAATACTGCTTCCGTCTCGCGATCAATACCTTTTTCAAAGCCTGCTACCGCCGCCCGAGCACGACCAGCGTGCCAGAGATGTCCGATAAACAAGAAAAAGGCAAACAGGAAGTGAGAAGTAGCTAACCAAGCACGAGGTGATACATAGTTGAAAGCGTTGCTCTCAGTGATCACACCACCAACAGAGTTCAAAGAACCCAGTGGTGCATGAGTCATGTATTCCGCTGCCCGCCGAGCTTGCCAAGGTTGAATATCATTCTTGACTTTGCTCAGATCCAAACCGTTAGGACCACGAAGTGGCTCTAACCAAGGACCTTGAAAATCCCAGAAACGCATGGTTTCACCACCAAAAATGATTTCGCCCGAAGGAGAACGCATTAGGTATTTACCCAGACCAGTAGGACCTTGAGCCGTAGCTACGTTAGCACCCAAACGTTGGTCTCTAACTAAAAAAGTTAGAGCCTGTGCCTGAGAAGCTTCTGGGCCAGTAGGGCCATAGAACTCGCTAGGATAAGCGGTGTTGTTGTACCAAACCATAATAGAAGCAACAAAACCCATCAAAGCCAAAGCGCCCAAACTGTAGGAAAGGTAAGCTTCACCAGACCAAATCAAAGCGCGTCTTGCCCAACCAAAAGGAGTGGTCAGAATGTGCCAAACACCACCAGCGATGCAGATAAAGCCGACCCAAATATGGCCACCAACAATATCTTCGAGGTTGTTAACGCTGATAATCCAGCCTTCGCCACCAAAAGGCGCTTTCAGCAGATAACCAAAAATGATCAAAGGGTTGATGGTGGGGTTAGTAACTAACCGCACATCACCACCACCTGGTGCCCAGGTATCATACAAACCACCAAAGAACATCGCTTTGAGGACTAGTAACAATGCGCCCACACCCAAAATACAGAGGTGGAAGCCCAAGATACTAGTCATCTTGTTCTTGTCGCGCCAGTCGTAGCCAAAGAAAGATGAATACTCTTCGAGGGTATCAGGACCGCGTAAAGCGTGATACAAGCCACCTACGCCCAAAACTGCCGAAGAAATTAGGTGCAGTACACCAACTACGAAGTAGGGGAAGGAATCGATGACTTCGCCACCGGGACCAACACCCCAACCTTGGCTAGCCAAGTGGGGAAGCAAGATCAAACCTTGCTCGTACATCGGTTTTTCGGGAATGAAGTGAGCCACCTCAAACAGGGTCATAGCCCCTGCCCAGAAGACGATAAGGCCAGCATGAGCAACATGAGCGCCCAACAGCTTGCCAGAAAGGTTAATTAAGCGGGCATTACCAGACCACCAAGCAAAACCGGTAGAGTCTAGGTCACGACCACCCATTACCATGGAAGTATTAAAGGGTGTTTCCACTATTTGATGACCTCTTAAAGGTGAAATATTAGTGCTGACTAATTGAGGGAGAATGCTCTCAGCAAACCTCTACGAGCTTACTGAGAGCAGAAATGTAGATTGTACTCTTATCTTTCCGAGTTTCCAAGGATTTTAGAGAGCATTACCACGAGGTAAGACTTCTTCTGGGAAAGCAAACTGTTCGTGAGGCTGATCTTGAGGAGCCATCCACGCCCGAATACCTTCGTTTAGAAGAATATTCTTGGTGTAGAAAGTTTCAAACTCAGGATCTTCAGCAGCCCGCAATTCCTGGGAAGTAAAGTCATAAGCCCGTAAGTTGAGAGCCAAGCCCACAATACCCACCGAACTCATCCATAGACCAGTTACTGGCACAAACAACATGAAGAAATGCAACCAACGCTTGTTGGAGAAAGCAATTCCGAAGATTTGAGACCAAAAACGGTTGGCCGTAACCATCGAGTAGGTTTCTTCTGATTGAGTTGGTTCAAAAGCAGGGAAAGTGTTAGCGTTGTCGCTATCTTCAAACAAGGTGTTTTCTACAGTGGCACCATGAATGGCACAAAGTAGTGCTCCACCTAAGATCCCAGCCACGCCCATCATATGGAAGGGGTTGAGAGTCCAGTTGTGGAAGCCTTGTAAGAATAAGATGAATCGGAAAATTGCAGCAACTCCGAAAGAAGGTGCGAAGAACCAGCCAGACTGACCCAGTGGGTACAGTAAAAATACGCTAACGAAGACAGCGATCGGACCAGAAAACGCCAGAGCGTTGTAGGGACGAATGCCAACAAGACGAGCGATTTCAAACTGGCGAAGCATAAAGCCAATGAGGCCAAAGGCACCGTGCAGAGCAACGAAAGCCCAGAGACCACCGAGCTGGAACCAGCGGGTAAGGTCACCTTGAGCTTCAGGGCCCCACAAGAACAGCAAAGAGTGACCCAAGCTGTTTGGAGGAGTGGATACAGCCACGGTTAGAAAGTTAGCACCTTCGAGGTAACTAGAAGCCAAGCCATGTGTGTACCAAGATGTAACGAAAGTAGTTCCGGTCATCCAGCCACCCAACGCCATAAAGGCGGTAGGGAAAAGCAGGATGCCAGACCAGCCGACGAATACGAAGCGATCTTTTTTGAGCCAGTCATCGAGGACGTCAAACCGTCCTCTCTCTTCGACTCTATCTAGTGCGATAGTCATTTTCTAGAAACCCCAGAATTTTGTATAAGTATTCCTAGTGAAAGGTGAACCGATTCGGTTAATTATGATAATTATGAATGGTTTTGCCTTTTCGGTTTACGTTTCTTAACTTAGTTTAATGTAATTATTCTGAATATGATCCCCAAGGGACATGTTTTTTCTGTAGATGGAGTGATTTAGGTCGATCGATCAATCAACTACTCAAGTCTTAACAGTCTTCTCATAAAATGCGCGCATATTCTATTTCAAATTGTTGATATATCCTCATATTTTTTATCTTTTCTTAATGAGGTGCGTCTATCTTTATCTATTTAAGAACTGAACCCATATACTTTCCCCACAATTGAGCCGATTGAGCACTACTGCCCTTAGTTGGTGAATTGTCATCATTACCCAACCAAATCCCCGTCACCAGCTTCTCCTCTGGCACAAATCCAATAAACCACAAATCCACATTCCGATCGGTAGTCCCCGTTTTGCCCGCTTCCCCCCGACCGATCGCCGCATCCTTGCCAGTGCCGTTGGTAATCACCCCCCGCATTAGATCGCGCAAAACCCCGGTCACTTTTGGCCCCAGCACCTTTTTATTGCGCTGTTGATCGGTATCGTAGGCATAGATCACTCGACAAGTGCTGGGTTTAGTACGATCTTTGCAAACTCCACTGTCATAAACTCGTTTAATTACTTTTGGTCGGTTCCAGAATCCACCATTAGCCACCGCCCCATAAGAACCAGTAATTTCCAGAACATTTACCACGCTCTGGCCCAAGATCAAGGCTGGCACTTCTTCTAGCTTAGATTTTACCCCCATCCGGTGGGCAATTTCTATGACCTTTGGTAATCCAGCATCGCGACCAACACGCAGCGCCGTTACGTTTTCGGACAGGGCAAAGCCCTGATACATATTGGCACTTCCCACCGCCCCATGACCACAGCCGGGGAAGCTCCTTTCCCACCGCAGAGCATCGCAGGAGTAGACTTTGTTGGGAGAAATGCCTTGCTCTAGCGCCGAAGCATAGGCAAACAATTTAAAGGTAGAACCGGGCTGACGTTGCGCTGCTGTCGCCCGGTTGAATTGACTTTTTTGGTAATCTAGTCCGCCGACCATTGCTTTGACAATGCCAGTGCGGCTATCCATAGTGACTAAGCTGCCCTGCGAAAAGCCATAAGTATTTCCGGCTCCGGCAATGTGACTACGCAGAGCAGCTTCGGCCTTTTCTTGCATCCGTAGATTTACCCCCGTCTCGATGATGAAATTGCCCTCTTTGGCAAAGTCTTCACCTAAGATTTGCTGTAATTCCTGAAAAACATAGCCGTAGAGATAGGGTGCTTTGGTATCTTTAACCGGCGTACAAGCTTCCGATCGAACTTCCAATCGTGATCTTCTAGCATCCCGAATTTCTTCTGGACTGGCGGCATTAGTTTCAATCATCCGTTGCAGCACCAAATTGCGCCGCTCCATGGCCTTTTCCAGACTCGCACAGGGATTAAAACGTGCCGGAGCTGGCAAAATCCCCACCAGCATCGCCGATTCAGAAAGATTGATATCTTTAGCTGATTTGCCAAAATAATGGCGAGCAGCATCGTCAAAACCTTGCGCATTAACCAAATCAGAACCCAGATAGACCCGGTTCAGGTAAGCTAGCAAAATCTGGTCTTTATTATAGAAAGCTTCTAACTTCAAGGCAATAATCGCTTCCTTGAGCTTCCGTCCCATCGGGTTGATCTCTCGACCCTGTTCATCTCTCTTAATCCCGGCATATTCCCGGAATAAGCTGCGGGCGACCTGCTGGGTGACGGTACTGGCACCTTGGGTAAATCTACCACCTTGTTCTCTGACGACCACTGCTCGCGCCACACCTAGAGGATCGAGACCAAAATGCCAGTAAAAACGGCTGTCTTCGGAAGCAACCAGTGCTTTCGGTAGATAGGGCGAAAAATCTTCCAGCTTTTTCAGATCGGTATGGATTTCGGTGCGAGCCGCTCGCAAAGGTTTTTCCAATTCATCGGAGTAGATCACTACTGGCCCATTGCTATCGGGTAAGGGAATGACGCTGGGGGCACGGCTGGCTTCGAGCAGTACACCTAGCACGATCAAACTAACCAAACCGCTCAGTCCATACAGACCATAGCGCAATACCTGGAGATATCCAGGGGGCGGATTGCTAAAGCTAATACTGACCGCTGCTTCCAGCTCTGGGGGGCCGAGGGTAAAGGTGTCGCCATGGCGCAGGGTAATTCGATCAATCCTTTTCTTACCCCGATAAATGCCATTGGTCGAGCCTTCATCTTTCATAATGAAAGCGCCTGGATTTTTTAGATCTTTGCTAATTGATAAGTGAGTAGTACTGACAACCTGATTGTGCACCACAATATCGCAGGTCTTACTACTCCGCCCCAAAATATATTTTTCGCCCAGCAGGGGATATTTTTCGGGCTGGGGAGCATCGGCATCTTGCACCAAAAGTTCTGGTACTCGGGCATTGGGTTTCAGCGCCATTGGTGACATGTTCACCTTTGTGCTTTGCAATGCTTGAGTCAGCTGACCGAGAATGGTTTTTTTGGGGGGTGTCATAGATGACGGAAGAGCGAAAGACTGTTAGATAGATTCTAGCTTGATAGATACAACTCCCCGGTGCTAGTTTACTGATACCAGAAAAATCATCCCCAGCTGTATGGCTGAGGATGATCAAAATTAGGCTGATTTGAGAATTAGCAAGCAGCTAAATTAGCAGCAGCAAAGTCCCAGTTCACTAAATTTTCCAAGTAAGTGCTGATGAAATCAGGACGACGATTTTGAAAATCGATGTAATAGGCATGTTCCCACACATCTAGAGTCAAGATTGGTGTTTGGCCGTGCACGATCGGATTCTCGGCATTACCGGTTTTGGTAATTTTGAGAGTACTACCATCTTTAACTAGCCATGCCCAGCCACTACCAAACTGAGTAGTAGCAGCGGCTTTAAACTCTTCTTTGAACTTGTCTAAGCTGCCAAAAGTAGCGTTAATTTGGGTGGCTAAGTCACCAGTGGGAGTTCCACCACCGCTGGGCTTCATCGATTTCCAGAAGAAGGTATGATTCCAAACTTGGGCAGCATTATTGAAAATACCCGCTTTGCTCGGATCGCCAAAGGTGGCTTTAATGATTTCTTCCAAAGACTTATCAGCCAGGGGCGTGTCTTTCGTCAGGTTATTGAGGTTAGTAACATAGGCAGCGTGGTGTTTGCCATAGTGGAATTCAAAGGTTTGGGCCGTCATGTGTGGTTCCAAAGCCTTGAAGTCGTAAGGTAATGCTGGTTGCTCGAAAGCCATGTGAATTCCTCTCTTAAAGCTGCGATCTTAAAGGGCTGGTCGTAGAACGACTTTCGCATTTTAGCCGAAAAAATTGGGGAGAGCAAAACACGCTAGCCTTAGGTCTGCTTTTTCTGGAATTTAGGTAGATCGATCGAAGTCGGCGGATTAGCTTTTAATTCAGCAGCAGCTTTAACTGCAGGCGCTGGCCAGCCAGAAGGGATAAATTCTACCTCAAACTTTAATGGCCCAGAAGGGGCATTAGCCAATTCCTCGTCATCATCATAATTATTCGATGGTGAGGCTGAGCCAGGTGCAGCGGCACCTACTGAATGATCATCATCTAGTGGTTCGGCAGCAGCCAGACCTTGGACATGTTGTTTCAGTCGGCGGTAAAGTTCTTGAGCAACCGCCTCGGCCTTGCTCAATTTTTGAGCAGACTCATGTTGCTGCTGTTTCAATTGCTGATTTTCTGTTTCCATCTCACTAATTACAGATTGGGCGATCTCCATCTTTTGTGAAAGAGTTTCTACCAAAATCTGTTGCCGCTGACCAATCCGGTGAGAGTTTTCTAACTGCTCAAAAAGATTACCGACCCGCTCTTGGGCAAGTTTTAGATCATCATCTTGCTGAATGATTTTAACCCCTTGCCTTTGACTGCGCTCTTGATGAGACAGCGACTCATTTCTAATTTCTGCAATCGTCATTTCCAACACTTCGATCTGTTCTAGCAACTTCCGATTGCCCTGGCGCAGGTTTCTTACCACCGTCAACCAGTCCGTAGATTCCCCTTGCGATGCCACTGTAGTGTAGACAGTTTCGATCTCATCAGAGTGAGCTTGTGCTGGAAACGGTTGAGAGGCATCAGTCATAGCTGTTAAAGAAATGGCTAGAGTTATTCTGTTAGCTTCGCTGGCACCGGCAGTAATCGTATGCAGACAGCAGTAGATCTACATCATAAACTAAACCGCAGGTGCAGCGATTAGTTTTGCAAGGCCGCCGCTAACAATTTCTGGTGAATGTCTGTTCTAGTTTTCAGGTCTTGTAATTGTTTCTCTGACAGGGGTTGACCGGTAGTGAACTGGTGCAACCAAGCGGCTCCAATCTGTTCCTTCGTGGTGGGGATCTGGGCTAGTTCCCACCCCGGTATTTCTAGATCAGACATCAGCTGGGTGACTTTGGGATCGTAGCTGAGCGCAAAACAGCGGCAGCCTTCGGCAGCAGCCATAATCAAACTGTGGAAACGCATTCCGATCGCCAGCTGTACCCCTTGAAAAACTCCCTTCAGCTTTTTGGGGTCATCCATAATGACAATTTGGCTAACATCGGGTAACTGAGCTTGCAATTGCTGACTCATGGCCAGGTCGGTACTAGGCTGAAAAGGGACAATTAAGATGAAGCTGTTAGTGGTTTTTTGTAAATCAACCAGAGCTTGGGTTAATAGACTGAACCGGGCAGGGGTGAGCTGGGGATGGCTACGCAGGGTAATGGCAATCCGAGGAGTAGGTAGATCGGCTAGTTCCGGCACTGGGGTAGCATCCAGGTTCCAGACTGGATCGGGAGCCATCATGCAGGAAATTGACCAGTCTTGCAGAATAAATGCGGAAGCTGTATCCCTGACGGTGAGAGCAGCACAGCTCCCAAAAGCCCGTTCGGCAATCCAGCGGGTGATCGGCTGATTCAAGGGACCGATGCCCTGTCCAATCGCAATGGTTTTGAGTCCTAATTGTTGAGCTAGGCCCATGATACCGCCATAATAAATTGAGTTCCTAATGCTAGTCGCATCCTGAATCAGACTACCACCACCGAGAATGAGGGCTTGGGAACTGCGTAGCGCCGCTAAAACTTGCAGACTCTTGCGATCAACTGCCTTGACCCCATAGCTGGCCATTGTCTGTCGGGGGTTAGCTGACAGCACTAAGGGTTTTACATTAGTCGGTAACATCTCTAACATAGACACTAGTAGCGCTTCGTCGCCGCCATTGCCTTCGCCATAATAGCCGCACAAAACTGCTTGCAGATCGCTCATTGTTTTTCGGTGAACAGGAAAATATTTAGCCTTAATCTTAGTGGAGTTTTATGCACAGTCTTTCGATCCCAACCTGGATCATTCATATTTCTAGCGTTGTGGAGTGGATTACAGCCATTAGTCTAATTTGGACTTACAGTACAGTTTTCGACAGACCCTACTGGCGAGCTTTGTGTTGGGGGATGTTACCAGCCTTGAGCAGTGCGATGTGCGCTTGCACTTGGCATTTTTTTGATAACGCTTTGAGTCTGGAGTGGTTGGTGACGGTGCAGGCGTTTACAACTTTGGTGGGGAATGTCACGATGGGTGCGGCAGCTTGGTGGATTTGGCGGCAGAGCCAGGAGCAAGTCAGTGAATAAGGAATCGTTGTTTGGAATTTCGCTATTTCCCTACTTGGCTTTTTTGTGGTTTTTAACTAAGTCTGGGCAAACGCCAAAGCTGTCGCTAATTGGGTTTTATACAACGCTGGTATTTGTGGCAGTGACGATTCCGGCGGGTTTGTATGCGGAGTTAGTGCTGAAGACCAGCTTGGCGAATGTAGATTGGCTACACGGCAGTGCGGAATCGGTGCTGTCGATCGGGAATATTTTAGTGGTCTTAGGTTTTGCTCAAGAAATTCATGAGAAAAAGAAGTCGCTGAAATGAGGCTTAATTTTATATTGTTGTGTTGGGTAAGAAAAACCAAAATGGTGCCATGTCGGAAATAATTGGTTGGTGGATGCAAATAATCGCTAGGGAGAATAGCTGGCAACGGTTAGCGATTTTTTCTGGCACTTGGATTTTTTTATGGTTGCCCGTGGCCATTCCGATCGCACTCAAATTGCAATGGCGACCTTTTCAGCCCTTGGCTGCGGCTCAAAAATTGCCATTGTTAGGACCACTGTATTTGATCGCACCCTTGCTGATGTGGGGCTTGCTAGTGGCGCAGGGTAAAGGCTGGGATTACTATGGATTGGTGATCAATGGTGCGGCTGTTGGCTCGATGTTACTGGGTTTAGGGCTATCGATCGCAAGTTTGGTGGTGGTTTTTGGCTGGGAATGGAGTCAAGGCTGGCTGGTTTGGCACCCGGAGAACCACCGTCAACTATTGACTAACAGTCTGCCCATTTTGTTATTGGCATTGTGGATTGGCGCGACCGAGGAATTGATATTTCGGGGCTGTTTGCAGACGGAATTGGGCACCGATTATGGTGTTTGGGTGGCGGGTTTATTGGCCAGTCTCATTTTTGCGGTGTTGCATCTGGTGTGGGAACGGCAGCAAACTTTGCCCCAGATACCAGGTTTAATCTTGATGGGTGGGGTCTTGACTCTGGCCAGAGTGACCGACCATGGTGGTTTAGGGCTATCGATCGGACTGCACGCTGGTTGGGTGTGGGGTTTGACTTGTCTGGATGCGGCACAGTTAATTACTTACAATGAATCCGCTTCGCCCTGGTTGATTGGTTGGTATCAGCAGCCGTTGGCGGGGATTGCGGGGTTTATTTGTCTACTGGGAACAGCAGTTAGTTTGTTAGCTATCTAAATCTCATTTTTGGCCGGTCGAGATTAGAATGAATACTCTGAACATCGAGCATTCAAAGAAAATATAGAATTAGTGCCATCGAACAACCTACGAGAAGGAAAAAAAGATGACTTATGTCAGTAGTGTAGAGAAAATTGGCTTTAATCACTCCCAAGAAGAGATTGCACTGAAAATGCTAGAAGAGCAAGTTCCCTTGGAAAACATTGTTCGATTAACCGAACTGTCAATCGAACAAGTCCAAGAACTGCAATCTCAGCAGAAATCACCAGCTAGAAATTAAAATCAGACTAGATCGATCGATAGGTACGGTAATTAATATTAGGGAAGATATTATCCATTTCCTCAATTTTACCCAACCAACCACTATCAATTTTCTCAGCCTTAATATCATCGTAAAGCTTCAAGAAACGCAACAGGTGAGACTTCGTGCGCCGCACAGCATAGGGCACCATTGTACCGGTACGCATAATGAATGCCCAATCAGAAGACTGAAGCAACAGCACCTCTCGCGCCGCTTGATTCAGTGCTCGCCACTCCAACTCATCTGCTGGTTCCCGCTCCGCCAACTCTATCATCCGTTCAGCCGCCTTATGCAGATGCGGATAAACCCATTGGTTCTTGTCATTCAGCCAATATTCGTGGAAACCCTTATACCCCCAGCTAGATTGGGATGGACGACAGACCTGCTGAGCCGGATTATTCTGGAGATATTCCGCTAGATGAGTCATCTCAAAGGTATTTTGATCGAACCAAGATTTGCGGAATAAGTAGTCAATAAACCACGGACCTTCATACCACCAATGTCCGAACAGCTCGGCATCATAGGGCGAAACAATCAGCGGTGGTCGATTCATCATATTTGCTAAGTCACCAGCTTGGCGCTGACGATTGAGCATGAAATCTTCCGCATGATCAGCCGCTTTTTTTCTTGCCCAGTAAGGATCATACAGCGCCTTTTCGTGGCCAGTTTTGGAAGTAATTTTGTGATATTTAATCCCAATATTCTTGCGCTGGCCGTTGGGCATAATGTACGGCTTGATGTATTCGTAGTCAGCTTCCCAGCCCAAATCCTTATAGAATTCGCGATATTCAGGTGCCCCAGGATAGCCAACTTTAGATGACCAAACTTGCTGGGAAGATTCATGATCGCGGCCAAAAGCCGCCACCCCAGTTTCGGTGAAGATCGGTGCGTAAGTACCAAAACGCGAACGGGGACGAGCGTAGAGAATCCCATGTCCATCGGTGAGAAAGTAACGCAACCCAGCATCGGCCAGCATTCTTTCTAACCCTTCATAATAAGCACATTCGGGCAGCCAGATTCCTTTGGGCGCACGTCCAAAAGTTTCTTCGTAGTGTTCGCAAGCCACTTTAATCTGTGACCAGACTGCTTGCGGATGCATCTTCATCAGCGGTAGATAGCCATGAGTGGCACCGCAGGTAATGATTTCTAGGTTGCCGCTATCTAAAAATTCTTTAAACCCTCGGGTTAAGTCGCCACCATAGGAGTCCCATACCCGCCGAATATCTTCAAAGTCGGTGGCATAGTACTCTGCTAGGTATTTGATATGACCATTGTGATCATTGTTAGCAATTTCTTTAACGAGCAGTTCTTCCAGCTTGGCCAAATGTTCTTCGTAACGTCCTTGCAGCAACGGATCGCGTAACATGGACACCAAGGGTGGAGTCATGCTCATGGTCAGCTTGAAATTCACGCCATCCCGCTTCAGCCCTTGAAAGACCCGTAGTAAGGGAATATACGTTTCTGTAATTGCTTCGTAGAGCCATTCTTCTTCTAATACGAAGTCGCTTTCAGGGTGGCGAACAAAGGGTAAATGGGCGTGGAGAACTAAAGCGACATAACCGATCGACATGGCAATATTTTTCCTTGTAGGAAAACTTCTCTGGCTGAGGTCTGGCTTTATATTATCTTAATATTCGTGCTCATTTTCGCTGATGACGATACAAATCGTATGATGTGGGATCAGTGGGGATCATTACCCATATTGCCGTAAATTTCTGGTTGAATCAATGGACGGTTTTCTCAATCTCAATAAGCCAGCCGGACTTACTTCCCACGATTGTGTTGCGAGGGTGCGGCGAATTCTCCGGACGAAAAAAGTTGGTCATGGTGGCACTCTCGATCCGCTAGCCACAGGAGTATTACCGATCGCTATTGGGAAAGCTACCAGATTATTACCATATTTGCCCAATGATAAAGCTTACCGGGCAGTGATTCGGTTTGGTCTTAGTACCAGCACCGATGACTTAGAAGGTGAAATTTTAATTAGTCCAGGGGCGCCAGATTTACAATGGGGGGCGATCGAACAAGCCATTCCCAGTTTTATTGGTGAAATCACCCAAATCCCACCGATGTACAGCGCCATTCAAGTCAATGGTCAGCGATTATATAAGTTGGCGAGAGCCGGTGAAACAGTGGAAGTCCCTGCCCGACAGGTGCAAATTCAATCGATCGATCTTCACCATTGGCAA
Source organism: Synechococcales cyanobacterium (assembly GCA_043755575.1). Lineage (GTDB taxonomy): Bacteria > Cyanobacteriota > Cyanobacteriia > Cyanobacteriales > Chamaesiphonaceae > JAAFHZ01. The sequence goes on along the minus strand of JAYUSR010000149.1, from coordinate 23,513 downwards.
CCAGGCAAATATCCAGAATTGACGGTGGATATTGTCTGTGGTGGCGGTACTTATATTCGATCGATCGCCCGTGATTTGGGGATAGCCGTCGGTAGCGTGGCTACTTTAGCGAATTTGGTTCGGACTAAAAGCTGCAATTTAGAGCTAGCCCACAGTATTAGTCTCACCGATTTAGGACAGGCTGTAGATTTTCAGCCTACCGCCCCTTTAGCAGCGCTGCCCCATTTGCCGAGGGTAAATTTGAATGAGCAAGAATTGGTGGACTGGTTTCAAGGTCGGCCAATTATATTGAACCAGGTATTACCTGTTGCTGTACCAATTTGTGTCACGACAGAACTGGCCGTAGTGGTAGGAATTGGCCTGGTGAATGAAAATCAACAGCTCTGGCCAAAGGTCGTTTTAGCTTTGACATAAATTTTTACCGATACGCGCCAGCCACCAGTAGTCAGCCCAGAGCATTGTGCGATCGATGCCGTTTCTCAGTTCAAGCAGTTTTTGATGACTTGATGCCGGGTTTTTTACGAGGTCTACCACCAAGATTGCCATTATTGCGAGAGGCTTGCTTCTTAGCTACTGATTTGGATTTACCACCTTGACGACCCAATTCAGCCATCCAAGCCTTGGTTCCAAATAAACCTGCCACCAATTGCGGCACACCTAAATCTACATCCAAACTTTCCCAATGCAGTCCATATCCAGTTGGGGTAACCTCTACCTCTGCTAATTGCTGAGGAGTCGCATTTTTTAATCCCTGTAAACTTTGGTAGGGAAAGCCCATCACGATCTCAGTGTTCAATTCAATGAAAATTCGCTCAGTATCAGCAGCATACCAAGCTTTAACGGCTCTTGATTCAGTCGCATCTAAACCATCCCCAACCTTTCTCGCTCTATCAATTTCTGTTTGTAGCTGGCCGCTGATTTGATCATTCATCATGAATCTCACTCCATTTAGATAAAAGCTCGATCTGATGTTTTGTCACCAGATCTAAGGCCTTAAAAATATCCTTATTGCTGATGTCGCCTATGACACTCATTAGACTAGGCGGTATTTTCTCGCTGCCCAAATCGATTCTAACTTCTCCGCTTCCTTTCAAAACATGAACGTGAGAGGGAATATGATCGTTAGGATAAACCACGACTCGAAAGCCATTTTGTCTAATAATTGTTGGCATTTTTGCTCCCTCATTACTAAAATAACCTAACCGTTAGGTTATAGCAACATTTTAAGAATCTATTTGGCCAGAAATGTTGTTCGATCGATGCCATTTCTCAGCTCAAGCAGTTCTTGATGAATTAGCAAAGATTGGTTGGCAGTAAAGTAGCTGGGTAGAAACAGTTAAGATATTTAGGAGCGTCGTTAGCAACATGATTGCTCGTCCGAAAATCGTCACAAAAACGGCTCCATGCTGCAAATTACTAACCGAACTACCATTCCGCTCAACGAAATCGAAATTAGTGCCATTCGATCGCAAGGTGCTGGTGGCCAAAATGTGAACAAAGTTGCCACGGCCATTCATTTACGTTTCGATATCAACGCCGCTTCCCTCTCGCCTCTTTACAAAGAACGCTTGCTGAATTTAAGCGATCGCCGCATCACCAAAGAAGGGGTAATAATTATTAAAGCCCAGCAGCATCGCACCCAAGAACAGAACAAGGCCGATGCTCTGAAACGACTCCAAGAAATTATTCTCCAAGTTACTATTACTGCTCCTAAGCGGAAAGCTACTAGACCCTCACGCAGTGCCCAACGCAAACGAATGGATAGCAAATCAAAGCGCAGTCAGGTAAAGGCTTTGCGGGGAAACATCACAGATTGAACACAAAATTTAAGCGAGCAGTGGGAATCGAACCCACATCAATAGCTTGGAAGGCTATAGTTTTACCACTAAACTATGCTCGCATTTCCGACAGCAACTCATATTATCACAAGAGCAGCAGAGAGCAAAATTTGATTTTGCTCTCTGCTGATTGATTATTGTCATTGCCAGCAACTAGCTCATTATTAGAGTCAGTTGTTTTTTACCAGATTGGCTATAGTTACTCCAGAAGCTAGCGAATTCGCGTGCTTTCTCTTCCCAATCGGGGTGAATTCGGTACATCCGGCGAGGACGACCTCGGCCTTCGACTTTTTTCCAGTAGCCAGAAATCATCCCTGATCCCTCCAAAAACTTGATGGCACTGTAAAGCACAGTGTCAGAAAGGCGGAAAGTTTCAGAGCCTTTTTCTAGCCGTGAAATTAGTTCAGTTCCATATGAGTCCCCATCCATTAATATCGCCAAGATATAGCAGACTGCTAATTCCTGATTTAGGTAAAGTGGTGGTGGATTTCTAAAGAAACGGTAAATATCATCAAATTTCATAGGCTTGACCACATATAATGCTTTAAGAGTACTTAACCCGGGAAGATCGCATCTCGATTCGGTGACCTCACACTTAACTAGACAGAACATTGCAATTTCTTCAATGTATTCCGTCACTCAAACTATTTTATGGATGATGAACTGATCGAAATGAATCGATCGAAGTTGAATATTTTTGACCGAGTTAGTTGATACTCTATTTCAAGGGTAGCTCGATTATCCTTCCTATTGGAGAATTTCTATATATACTTTTTTGTCAATTTACTAAAAATTTTATGAACGACACTCCTAACAATGTTTCAAATCCTGTCAAAATCAAAGAAATTGCCACCAATCTTCAGCGTATTGGCCGTTTTGGGTTCCTGGTACAGCTGATTCCGGCTGCTGTTTCTGGATTTTTGCTATTGATCTCGATCGGCTGGACTACTACTCATAACAGCACCAGAAACACTGGCGGAGGGTTAGTGTTTGCCGCTCTCTCCTTATTTGTGCTCCTAATGTCATTGTTTTGGTTTTTCCGTTACACCAAAACTGCCGAACGTTTCCGGGATGCCAACAATCGACCGACCAAGGCCGATACTATTAAGCTGTTACGCTCCGGTGTCAATATCAATGCGATCGGTCTAGTTTTTGGGATACTGGGAGCCGAAACTCTGGTCTTCAGTTTGACATTAAAGTCTTTTGGTATTCTCAATCCTTTCGCCATCCAAGGAGCTGTTTATGGTAATTCTTCTTTAGCTCAAATTGCCGTGCAGCCGATCGATGTTCTCGTATCCCTCGCCAATACCCAAACGATTTTTGCCCACTTTGTGGGTTTAGTCTGCTCCTTATGGCTGCTGAGTGACCTTGCCAAACAAAGTAAAGAGAAAAGTAAAGAAGGCTAGTTATCTTTTTGACAGTTCTGACAAATTCCTCGCACCACTACTTCGTATGTCTGGGTCTGAAACTGAGATAAAACTTGACTTAAGTCAAAATCAGCAAAAGTTGTCCAAGGTAGGTCTTCGATCGAACCGCAGTTATTACAGCACAAGTGATGATGGTGTTGAATTTTGGCATCATAGCGACCAACGCCAGCCTCTAATAACACCTCTTTAATTAGTCCGGCTGTCCGCAAAGCTTGCAAAGAGCTATACACCGTAGCTAACGACGACACTGGCCCATCACTGTTTAGCTCTGTTAAGATTTGCTCGGCGGTCGGGTGATCAAAGCGCTGGAGCAGATTAGCATAAACCGCAAAGCGCTGAGGTGTTACTCTCAAACCTTGCTGCTTCATAGTTAAGACGATGGCATCGGTACTAGCAGACATGTTTTTTTGATAGCTAAATATACTAACATCTGAAATTATAAAGGTTCCTTAGTTAAACTAGGTACTTTGAAATAAAGATTCAACTGTTCAAGTATTTATTACTATTGACTTGTTCTTAAATCAGAATTATTCTGAGATACAATAAGCCTACCCAAAACACAAGAGAGATTTTTAGATGACTGTAATTATTCGTGTTCCTGATGTAACTTTCAAAACGCGCGTGCGTGATGAGTCCATTGGCGGCGACAATCCTTTCCGTTGGCAAGATGTCACGAGCAAAGATTTATTTGCTGGCAAAAAAGTGGTGGTTTTCTCTTTGCCTGGCGCTTTTACACCAACTTGCTCTACTTCTCACCTGCCCCGCTACGAAGAGCTATACGCCGAATTTCAAGCCCAAGGCGTAGATGCGGTCGTTTGCGTTTCAGTTAATGATGCTTTTGTCATGTACCAATGGGGTAAAGCCCAAGGCGCATCGAAGGTGTTCTTGCTGCCTGATGGCAACGGCGAATTCACTCGCAAAATGGGTATGTTGGTGGAGAAGTCTAATTTAGGCTTTGGGATGCGCTCTTGGCGTTACTCAATGGTGGTAAATGACATGAATGTCGAAAAGGTCTTCATGGAGAAAGACTTTGGCGACAATTGCCCCACCGATCCGTTTGAAGTCTCTGATGCCAACACCATGCTGGCTTATTTGAAAGGTGCTAAGTAAGTCTTAAAACGACTTAGACTGGCCACTTTTTTGGTGTAATAGTTGCGTTCAATCTTCATTTGTTAGTGAAAATTGAGCGTGACTTTGCTCTCCGACTCGATCATTGCAATGTATTCATTTGAGGTAACTATGAGCTACGACTACGATTTGTTGGTGATTGGTGCCGGTTCTGGAGGCATTGCGACGGCGCGGCGGGCGGCTGAATATGGAGCTAAGGTCGCTGTGATTGAGTTCGACAGGTTGGGTGGTACCTGCGTTAATCGGGGTTGTATTCCTAAAAAATTAATGGTCTATGCTTCCCATTTTCCGGGGTTGATGGCCGAAGCGACTGGCTATGGTTGGAGTCCGGTGGAAAGTAAGCTGGATTGGCAAAGCATGGTTGCCCAAGTCAATGGCGAAGTAGCCAGATTAAATGGCATTTATCAGCGGATGCTAGATAATTCCAAGGTAGAGTTAATTGTCGGAAAGGGGAGTTTTGTCGATAGCCACACCGTGGCTGTAGGAGACAAAAAATATACCGGCGAAAGAATTTTAATTGCAGTGGGTGGGGAGCCAGTGAAGCCCGCTATTGCGGGGATTGAACACGCCCTGACTTCTGATGAGATTTTTGCTCTACCTCAGCAACCAAAGAAATTGATTGTTTTGGGGGGTGGCTATATTGGTTCCGAGTTTGCCAGTATCTTCAATGGCCTAGGGAGCGAAGTGACGCAAGTGATTCGCGGTGATCTTATTTTGCGAGGCTTCGACCAAGAGCTACGAGAAGAAGTACAGGCTGGGATGATTAACCACGGTATTAAGATTCGCCACTCTGTTGAATTGGTATCGATCGAACCCGTTGCTGAGGGGGTACAGGTAAAAATAAAAACTGGTGACTCAGTAGAAATTTTAGAAGCTAATGCCCTGGCTTTATCAGCCTTGGGTCGCCATCCTCGCTTGGATGGATTGGGGTTAGAAAATACCCAAGTTAAAGTTCAGAATGGTGCCATCGTAGTAGATGAATATAATCGCACTAGCGAAGGTCATATCTATGCGGTTGGTGATTGCCTCGATCGGATTGAGCTGACCCCGGTGGCAATTAATGAAGGTCGTGCTTTTGCCGATACGGTCTATGGCAACAAACCCCGCTTAATGTCTTACACCAACATTCCTACCGCTATCTTTACTCATCCAGAAGCGGCGACGGTCGGATTGATGGAAGCGGAAGCTAGGGAGCAATATGGAGAAGATGCCATTAAGGTCTATCGCAGTAAGTTCCGCCCGATGTACTATGTGCTACCCGACAAGCAAGAAAAAACCTTAATGAAGTTGGTGGTGGAAGTAGCTACTGATAAGGTATTGGGTGCCCACATGGTGGGTGATCATGCGGCAGAAATTATCCAAGGGGTAGCGATCGCAGTTAAAATGGGCGCTACTAAAGCTAACTTTGATGCCACCGTAGGTATCCATCCCAGCTCAGCTGAAGAATTTGTGACGATGCGCTAGGGCTAATCTGGTGTCAAGATTGCCGCGAACTTTAGAATAAATTGGCGAATTCGTACATCCGGCGCATCATGGCTAATAGCTTTTGGCCATAATGGCGATCGGTAGACCAGCGGCCGGTTAATTGCCGGACGGTGGGGGCAATTCCCCGCATCACTATATCAAAGCGGGGGGCGATTAGGGGCTGCTGGAGAGGGGCGGTGTTGGCATAAGCCTTGAGTTGTTGAACGTGTGCTCGCACCCCGGCTTCCGGGGTCGAAAAGCTGGCCCAGTCAGCGTTCGTCCCACCTAAATTAGCAAAGTTGTTTTGATCAGCACTCAAGTTGCCTCTGAAATTCAAAAATTTGGTTTCTAGACACATCTGTACAAATGCTAAATCGTGATTGATTCCTTCGATCGCACATTCTCTAATGTAGAGTTTTGGTAAATCGGCTAATTCAGCGGGCAGTGCTGGTTGATTAACGGCCAGAAAACTGTATAGCTGCGGCGCAGAAGCCCGACCTCGCCCGGACAACCGTTCCATTTCATCAAAGGTGACTGGCAGATGCGAATTAATCAGGAAGGTTCTCCCCACTCCAGCATTCACGGCAATGTGGAAATCCCGTAATTCGATGGCCTTCACATAAACCACGCCCCGATAACGGACTGGGCGCACAATATTATTGGCCGACAAGTTTACGCCCAACTGGTCAGCTAAGTCGATCGATACATAAACATTGCCATTAATCAGTACACCTTTTTCAGGGTAATCTTCGTCATTGACTTTGAGATTAATGGGTAAATAATCTGCATTTTTGTTGTTGCTGCCCTGATTATCTCGATGCCAAGCTGCTAGGCCATCTGTAATACCCAGAGCTACTTCTTTCCGATATCTTTGCAGCTCGGTGCGGTCTAGATTGTCAATCTTGAGACCAATTTCCATCATCAAGGAGGGCACTGCCACCCGCCGACAGAAGGCCAGACTGCCCAGTGCCGTCGCACTATCTGGTTTTACACCCAAACTGGGTAAGTCTGGCACCTTCCGACAAAAAGCAGACAACATGATTTGGGCATGATTTTTACGTTCGCCATTTTTACCAATATAAAAAATACTCACTCCTTGTACTTGAGACTTAGAATAAGCATCGGCATGAATGCCCAAAGCTACATCATCAGAATGTGCTCGTTGGTTGATCCAGTCGATCGATTGCCGAGGGTTTTCCAAATCAGGGACAGAAATTACATCAAAACCTCGGGCACGTAACTCGGGCACCACTTGATCGCGGAGCAATAACATTTCTTGTGCTTCCGTGGTTACTCCCAGCGCCGAATCTGGTTCTTGCTCTCCTAATTCGATCCCACCGTAGGTAGCTGCAATAAAAATCCGTCCCATGAGAAGCCGATCCCTAAAAAATAAATTATGGTGCTTATTAAATATGGTCTGATTATGACACCAGGTGTGCTAAATTATCACTCTAGCGTTGAGTATTGGTAATCGTCCATTTCGCTGAAATTTTGACTAATATCCAATCGAAAAGTTACAGCAAAGACATATGGTTATCGTATTCACAAAACAGATTGTTAGACCAATCAATTTAGTTGGCGATCAATCATGGTGAATATCAAGCGAGTCGAGCTTTCTCATTTTAAGTCCTTCGGTGGTACCACTGCGGTACCGATACTGCCCGGTTTTACTGTGGTCTCCGGCCCTAACGGTTCCGGTAAATCTAATATTCTGGATGCTTTATTATTTTGTTTGGGATTAGCCAGCTCCAAAGGGATGCGCGCCGAAAGGCTACCCGATTTGGTGAATCACAATAATGCTCAGCGCAGTGGCCGGGAAGCCAGTGTGACCGTGACTTTTGATTTGACTCCAGAGGAGGCCAGTCCAGAAGCCAGTCCCTTGGAGTCACCAGAAGAAAAAGAGCTACTAGTGGGAAGCCTAGCAACGGATTGGAGTGTGACCCGTCGCCTGCGGGTTAATGCCCAGGGAGGTTACACCTCAAACTACTACATTAATGGTGAACCGGTTACTCTGGGTGAGCTGCACGAGAAACTTAATAAGCTGCGAGTATACCCGGAAGGTTACAACGTGGTGTTGCAGGGGGATGTGACCAGCATTATTTCGATGAATGCGCGGGAGCGGCGCGAAATTATTGATGAGTTGGCGGGGGTGGCGGCGTTCGATCGCAAGATTAACCAGACGAAATCCACGCTCGCAGAAGTGAAAGACAAAACCGACCGCTGTCAGATCGTGGTGATGGAATTAATCGCCCAGCGCGATCGATTGTCTCAAGATCGGATCAAAGCGGAAAAATATCAAAAGCTGCGGGAAGAACTCCAAGAGAAAACTAGCGCCGAAGCCATTTTGAAATGGCAATCGTTACAGCAGCAACAGGCCAAACTTCAGCAAGAAATCCAGTTGGGTGAAGAAACTGGTACGCGGCTGCAAACCGAACTAGCCACCATCCAAACCGAAATTACCGAAACAGCGCTAGCCTTAGAAGCTCTCAACCAAAGAGTCAAAGCCATGGGCGAAGAACAGCTAGTGGCGGCGCAGGGCACCTTGGCTAACCAGCAAGCCGAACATCGCCGCTTGCACCAACGCCAGCAAGAAATCTTAGCCAGTCAGCAAACTACCCAACAGAGTCAAGCCCAAAATCGACAGCAGTTGGCGCAGCACCAGCAGGATCTGGCGAGGATTCAAGCCACAATTGCCAAACTAGAGCAGCAAGAGCTGATTAGTCGATCGCAAGAGCGTGACCAGGTACGTAGCCAATTAGAAATCACCAAAGAAAAAGCCAGTGCCTTGGCGGCTTCTTCCACGGTATGGGTACAGCAACAGACTCAGCTTACTAAGCAGATTGAAGTGTTGCTGGAGTCGTCCGGCAAACAGCAGACTTCCCAGGCCGGTTTGAGTGAGCGCGAAAAGCAATTAACCAATCGCATTGCCGAGCAAGAGCAGGTTTTGGCCACTGTGGAGCCAGTGTTGGCCGAAAAGCAGCGTCAGCAGCCTCAGCTAGTTGCTAAGCTATCAGGCTTCCTGGGAACGATGGCGGACTTGGAGAGCAAGTTGCAAGCCGTGGAGAAAACCCTGAAGACTCAGCAAGAAACTCAGCACCGTCTCTTTCAAGAACAGCGGGATAAAGAGCGGCAGCTCGACAAACTAGAAGCCCAGTCGCAGGTACAGCAGGAAGCGCAGGGGACTTTTGCCACCAAGGTAATTAAGGAAGCAAACCTGGACGGGGTAAATGGTCTGGTGGCACAGCTGGGGGTGGTGGATGCCGAATATCAATTGGCACTGTCGATCGCAGCGGGTGCCCGGATGGGAAATTTGGTGGTCACTGATGACCAGGTGGCAGCGGCGGCGATCGAGATTCTGAAACAAAAACGCGCCGGGCGGGCGACTTTCTTGCCCTTGAATAAAATTAGTGCGCCCCGCCTACAAGAAAATTCTAGTCTGCTCTCGGCGGCGGGGTTTGTGGACTACGCGGTGAATTTGATTGAATTCGATGAACGTTACGATCGGATCTTTAGCTATGTTTTTGGTAGTACGGTCGTTTTTCGCGATTTACAGCAGGCTCGTAATTTCTTGGGCAAACAAAGGATTGTCACCTTAGCGGGGGAATTACTAGAAGCCAGCGGCGCGATGACCGGTGGCAATATCAATCACAAAGCAACCTTACAATTTGGCACTGGCGAATCCTCGGAGTCTGCCGAAATCGCCACGATCCGTCAGCGACTAAGGGAAATTGAAACCATTGTGCAACTGGGAAATGACAGCATTAACCAAGACAATCTGAAGTTGCGATCGATGAGCGAGCAGCTCAATGATCTTCAGCAACAGCAGCGCATGACCCAGCTGAATACCGAACAGCTGGCCAAAGACATCGCACAATTGCTCCAACAACAAAACCATGCCCAGCAGCAATCAGACCAAGCTCGCCAAGAGCAGGCGCAGACCGTGCAATCTTTGCGATCGATCGATCAACTGCTCCCCAACCACGAAGAAGAATTAGCCGCCTTGCGCCAACAGCTCGCCGCCTTAGAAGACAACGCTGTCCATGAAGAATGGCAAGCGATTCAGTCTGATATCCGCCAGCAGGAATTAGCCCTTCAGCAAACCGAGCAGACCCTAGCGGCGGCGAATAGCCAACTAAACGAGGTCAAACAACAACAGCTGCTGGGTCAAGAAAAAATTGCCACGGCCAATCAACGCTGTGCCGAATATCAAGAGCAGGCCGACCAGCAAAAAATTCAGCTAGTTACTGTGGAGCAAGAACTAATTACGATCGCCAGTGCCATTACCAGCACCCAAAAGGTGATGGCTGAGCTAGAACAGCATTTAGGTACCGAAAAAAGCCAGCGCGATGCAGTGGAATTAGCTCTGCGCCAGATTCAGCAGCGTCAACAGGAAAAACAGTGGTCGATCGAGAAGCTCCAATCCGATCAAAGCCAACGCCGCCAAGCCCTGGTAGATTTAGCCACGGCCATTACTAATCAGCAAAGTGAACTACCTGTAGATCTGGAGATTCCGGTGGCGACAGCGCCGATCGATCCCGAAGAACTAATTGCTTTGCAAAATCAGATTCGATCGCTTAAAAAACGGATGGAAGCGATGGAGCCGGTGAATATGCTGGCATTGCAGGCTTACGAAGAAGCCAATACCCGCCTGGAGGAACTTAACCAAAAACTCTCCACCCTAGCCGATGAAAGCAATGAATTACTATTGCGAATCGAGAACTTCACCACCTTGCGCTTTCAAGCTTTTCGAGAAGCCTATGATGTTGTGGATGCCAACTTCCAAACTATTTTCGCTGAACTTTCCGATGGCGATGGTCATCTCCAGTTAGAAGATCCTCAAGATCCCTTCAATGGTGGTTTGAACCTGGTGGCGCATCCTAAAGGCAAGCCCATTCAACGTTTATCTTCCATGTCGGGCGGCGAAAAATCTTTGACCGCTTTGAGTTTTATTTTTGCCCTGCAACGCTATCGGCCTTCACCTTTTTATGCTTTTGATGAAGTGGATATGTTCTTAGATGGGGCAAATGTGGAACGATTAGCTAAAATGATTAAAAAGCAAGCCGGACAAGCTCAGTTTATTGTAGTGAGTCTGCGCCGACCGATGATTGAAGCAGCCGATCGTACCATTGGGGTCACCCAAGCGCGCGGGGCTTACACCCAAGTCCTGGGAATTAATCTCAAATCACCGGCCTAGCATTCTTTTATATTCTTGATCCCACCTAATGTCATCTGAACTAATCCGTCAACGCTCTGACCTCATCAACACCCAAGTAATCACGATCGACTCTGCCAAATCCTTGGGAGTAGTAAAAGAGATTTTAGTGGATATCGATAGTCGCGAAGTCGTGGCGCTGGGCTTGCGCGATAACATTCTGGCCGTACCAGGTAATCTGGCGCGTTATATGTTGTTGAGCAGTGTGCGCAAGCTCGGTGACAGCATCTTAGTAGACAACGACGATGTGATTGAAGATATTGACCCCGATGCCTATACCAGCCTAGTGAACTGTGAAGTGATCACCGAAACTGGCGATGTGCTGGGGAAAGTGCGCGGGTTTCGCTTTAGCTGTGAAGATGGCCGCCTCACTTCGATTATTATCGCCGCCCTGGGTTATCCATTAATTCCTGATCAAGCCATTAGCACCTACGAGCTATCGATCGATGAAGTAGTCAGCAGTGGACCTAATCGACTGATTGTCATTGAAGGCACCGAAGAACGGCTAGAACAGCTCTCCGTCGGTCTTCTAGAACGAATTGGCCTGGGCAAAGCACCGTGGGAAGACGAGTATGGCGACTATCGGCCGCCCATCATCCGCCCCGAAAATCAATTACCCGCTGGTTTGCCGGTGGCTCCACCGCCCCAAATGCGACCACTGCGGATGCCAGAACCAGTGATGCAGAATACCTGGGATGATGACGATTGGCAAGAACCTCGAACTCCCCCCAAACCACAAAAACTGCGGGCAGAAGTGATTTCCTATGCCGATGAAGAAGAAGAAAACTGGAGTGATACTTACCGAGAACCAGCACGTCGCAGTACTGCACCAGCTCCTCGGCCAAATTCCGGCAGATCTGTGTCGAATAATGAAGAAGATGAGAATAGTGTGCTCGATGTTTGGGAAGATGTCACGCTGCCTGCCCCACCTAACTCACCTAATCCACCAGCACCATCGCCATAGTTGAGCTGCAACGGGGAATAATAGACTTGATTCTAGAAGTCTAATCCTTTTTGCTGGTCGTGGAATGAAAGTAAATCAATGCTATCAATTATTGGAGTTGGTCTCCGGTGCTTCTCTGACGGATATTAGAGCTGCTTATCGTCGGCTAGTTCGGCTGGTACATCCTGATTTGCATCCTACCGATCGCCATGCTCAAAAAAGATTTGTGGCTCTCAATCAAGCGTATCAAATTTTACAAAGTAGCGTGAAAGCATGCGGCTCTGAGCCATGTCTAAATACTTCGTTAGACAAAGCTGCTGGCGACTTTCCAGCAACAGTCTCTTCTTTTTCGCAACGAGAAATTGATTTGAAGTGGAGTACTTACCGCAAGCTGCAAGATTTACTTCAGCACCGCAAGTTAAATCAAGCAGTAGTGATAGTTGACGGATTAGCACAGCGCTATAGTCAAGATCTACATATTCGGCAATGGCAGGGTATTGTTTACTATTTTTTAGGCCAACATCTCATTGATCTTGGTCAGATTGGTAAGGCCAAAATTTATCTAAAAAAGGCTGGAAAAGCCGATCCGCAAAATATCCAGCTCAGTCAACAGATAAATTGGGAACATCAAAGAATTGCACGTATTATGACCTAACTTTAACTACGCATTAAGGATCATATTAGGATTTTCATGTAAAAGTTTTGGGCATTACCGTAAATTAGAGATATATTAAAAAGGTGGCAACTATAATGTTAAAAAAGCCCATTACTCTGCAAATAATCTGCGAACAAAAGGATATTTGACCAAAATGAATGAATCTGCTCCTCATCAACTCATCGGCAAAGTATTACTATCAAAAGTTAAAGAACTTTCCCATTTGTCGCGCCGTGAGACGGCAAAACAATGTGGCTATTACAGCATAGCTAAAAGCGGACAGGTTCGTGTCAACCTGACCGATTTCTACGATGCCGTTCTTTTAGCTAAAGGTGTTCCTGTCGGACCAGAATCTGGGAAAGATGGTCGCGGTCGCGATGCTACCTACAAAGTTACCGTTCATCAGAATGGTCAAATAGTAATAGGTGCGGCTTACACCAAAGAAATGGGTCTCAAGCAAGGCGATGAATTTAAAATCAAGCTGGGCTATAAACACATCTATTTGGAAGCGATTACAAAAGAAGGTTAACGTGATGTTCTGGGTACCTGATTCCTTACTTATCTTTGGATCAAGCCTAATACTCCAAGCTCACTATCTAAGTTTTCAGCCTAAAAAATCTGTAATAAAGATTCTCATTAGTGATAAGAAAACATCTCATCAGTTTGTTATTCCTAATATTTCTAGTGGCGCTTCCTGCCCAAGCATCTTTTTGTAAGAGCATTGCTAATCAGAAAGTCTGTATTTTGAGTATTGATCGCAGCGCTAAAAAATATTGGGAGTATCAGGCTCAGCTGATGGTTGATCATATTGTTCAACCAAAAGCGGTATATAACTGTCGGGAAAACTTGTGGCTACAGCCCAGTGGAAAGTGGGAAACGTTTGCCGATGAATCACCAAATGCTGTGGCATGTAGCTTGTTTCGACGTTAGTTCTAGATAGTGCTGCTGATACTGACAAGTTCTAAATCAGGACAAGTGCGCTTCAATAAACCAGTTAAAACTTTCCCCGGTCCAATTTCGATGGCCTGTGTTACTCCTAAACCACTTAGCTGCTGACAAATTTCTAACCAGCGCACTGAACCAGTCATCTGTCGAGAGAGGCGTTCTTTTAGTTGTTGAGCACTAGTAGCTGGGGTTGGTTCTACATTGGATAGCACCGGTATCTGAGCATCAGCAAATTCTGTCTGCGTCAACAGTTGTCCAAACTTAGCGGCGGCATCAGCCATCAGGTGAGAATGGAACGCTCCAGAAACTTTAAGCGGGATTGCTTTTTTAACTTTAATCTGTTTGACTACGGCATCTACAGCTGTCGGTGATCCTGAAATTACCACTTGGGCGGCGCTATTATCATTAGCTAAAACGACATCGGTCGTCTGAGTAATTACTGTCGTTAACTCTGATCGATCGAACCCAATCAGCGCCATCATTTTTCCACCCACTGCTTGATCCATTAACTCTGCTCGTTTTTTCACTAGAGCTAGACCAGTCTCGAAGCTGAAGACCCCTGCTGCATATAGAGCGACATATTCACCCAAGCTATGGCCAGCTACTATGGCAGGTTGCTGTCCTTGCTGGCGAAGCCAGTCTACTAAAATACATTCGACAACATAGAGACAGGGTTGAGTATAGCGGGTATTTTCTAGTTGGTCGGCATTCTGACAAGCGGCACTCACCGACCAACCCAGCAAATCACTAGCGGCTGCTAACCTGTCGGGTGTCAGGCTAGCATCCATCCCCAAAGCTTGTGAACCCTGTCCTGGAAACACCCATGCTGTTTTCATTATTAATATTTAAATATTTACTTTTATCAGAATAGCAAGTTTGGAGCACTAAACTTTTCCTCAATCAAGGGGCAACACCCAAAAAACTATTCCAAAAAGCAGCCGTCCGATTTAATAATCAGGCGGCTGCTGTAATTTACCAAGACTTATACAGTGCAGTAGTGATCGATACAAAACTGCTTTAACATCTTGCGTGCCATCTTAATATCACGGTGATATTTAGCTGCTCTCATTTCTTCTAGCACTTCCTGACGGACAGCGCAGGCCGGAGAATTATTTCCTTCGATGGTACAAACCTGGTCTGCCTCTGCTCGCATCTGCTCAATGCGTTGTTCAAAGGTAATATTTTTTTCCATGATCTGACTATCTAAAATAGTTGATGAGAAAAATTATGGTCATCAGAAAAGGCCACTTAAGGGATTTCCCCCTAGACCTAAACAACTCTAATCTTCGTATAAACGGCACTCCGCCGCATCTGGATTGTCTTCGCAATATTGCTGAAGCGAATTTTTCACTGGCTCTTTGTGAGACTTAGCTGCTAGGAGTTCTTCTAGAGTGTCTGCTGCAACTGCACATTCTGGTGAATCGGCACCTTTTGTGTCGCAAAGGTTGGCAACTTCTTGTCTCGCTTCTTCAATACGTTCGGCAAGAGTGATTTCGTTGGCGTTTGTCATAAATCAAATAATCCCAAATTAGGTTATGGAAGGGGATAGGCTATCAGCCGCAGTCGGTTTTGGCAACAGACAGTTTATAGTTTTTAGCTCTAGTTAAGCTAAAAGAACTAAATTCCTCTGAGCAGGTCTATTTTAACCTGCCTTGTTTAAGGCTAACACAACAAATTGTGAGGATTCCCGGACAATTCGTTACCAGTTTATTTTTCACCCTTCTAATAAGAATGCTTTCTATAGCCACTGACGGCCTTGATAGCGGGCATGAGGAAATAGAACTGGTAACAGACTCTGCGCGGCCATAAACATGGCAAAACTAACGATCACATAATGAATAAACGGCATAATCCCAGCTAGCTCACTCGCTTTGATGCCCACCATCATATTTACCTTAAGTAATATCGACAAGAACAAACCTTCAGCAATAGCACCAGCTAGTTGGAGTAAACCTGGCCAGTCGTTATCCCAGCGCATTTTTTGCAGTTGTTGGTAGAAAATGTCCCAAAGGCAACCGCCGATACCAATATAGAACAGAACTATGATGTAGTACCAGCTGTGTTGACTAATTGCTAGGGGCAGAGACACTAGCAAACCAATAGTTGGTAACACTAACAAACGCTGTTGCCAGCGGCCCAGTAGAGTTGGAGTCATGGTTATCTATCGACTGAACCCATAATGATGTCGATGCTACCTAAAATTGTTACCAAGTCAGCAATTTTCACCCCTTTGAGGATATGAGGCAAGATTTGTAGATTGTTAAAATCAGCCGCGCGGATTTTCCAGCGCCCCGGAAAGACATGATCTTCGCCCATGATAAAAATACCAACTTCACCTTTGCCAGACTCTAGCCGGACATAGTGTTCGCCTTTCGGGATCTTAAAAGTAGGTGCAATTTTCTTGCTGACATACTGATAGTCTGGGCCATCCCACTCCGATTTAGGACCAGCTGCCAGCCGCTTGGCTTCCAAATTTTCGTAAGAACCACCCGGCAGACCAGCGATCGCTTGCCGAATAATTTTGACCGATTCGCGCATTTCTTTCATTCGGACAAAGTAGCGAGCAAGGCAATCACCGCCAGTTTCCCAGGCGACTTCCCAGTCAAAGTCGTCATAACATTCGTAATGATCGACTTTGCGTAAGTCCCAATTTACCCCAGAAGCCCGTAGCATCGGACCCGATAAGCCCCAGTTGATTGCCTCCTCGCGTCCGATCGTCCCGATCCCCTCAACCCGTTTGCGGAAGATGGGGTTGTTAGTGATTAATTTTTCGTATTCATCAACTTTCGGATCAAAATAATCACAAAAGTCTAAACATTTATCTACCCAGCCGTAGGGTAAATCTACTGCCAAACCTCCAATCCGAAAATAATTATTATTGACCATCCGGTAGCCAGTAGCTGCTTCCCACAGGTCATAAATCATTTCCCGTTCGCGGAAAATGTAAAAGAAGGGAGTTTGAGCACCGACATCCGCCATAAATGGACCCAGCCATAGTAAGTGGTTGGCAATGCGGTTCAGCTCTAGCATGATCACCCGGATGTAGCTGGCGCGTTTTGGAACGGGGATATTAGCCAGTTTCTCTGGGGCGTTGACGGTTATTGCTTCGTTAAACATGCCAGCGGCATAGTCCCAACGACTCACGTAGGGCACGTACATCACGTTGGTACGGCTTTCGGCAATTTTTTCCATGCCGCGATGCAAATAGCCAATGACTGGCTCGCAGTCTACGACATCTTCCCCATCCAGGGTGACAATCAGCCGCAATACGCCGTGCATGGAGGGGTGGTGCGGCCCCATGTTTAGCACCATTGGCTCAATTCTGGTCTCTAACTGGGTCATAGCTTTGGTTCGGGTTGAAATGCCTAGCAATCATTATACAGACGGATCTACGGCTCTAGCCACACATTAATAATCAACGAAGATCAACCTAGATTTTGATATTGATCGAACACCATAAAGTTAATTACTAACGATTCACCAGATATCTGTAGGTAATTCGAGATACCTTCTGGACAAAATCCCGGGCGCGTAAGTCGTCATAAGGACGACGGACAAAAATACCAGCCAAGTATAATTTACCCGAAGGCATTTCCACAATCCCAGCATCGCCAATGACAAAACCAATATCCCCAGTTTTGTGGGCAATGTGAGCGCCTTCTCCCAGACCAGCCTTGAGTAGCTTCCGATTGGCAGTAGCATTGAGAATATCCAGTGCTTTGACCCGACTACTCTCACTGATAATGCGGCGTCTAGCAATCAAAGCCGAAGCCTTCACTAGATCCATGGCACTGGTCTTATTGGTGCCCCTAAAGTCACCCAAGTAGTTTTGCATATATGTGTTGGCCAATCCCCATTCCCGGAAGCGTTGATTAACCGCCGCTAGCCCCCCCAAGCGATTGACAATCATATTAGTGGCGGTGTTATCACTAATCACAATCATCTTGGTGGCGGTCGCCAAGGCACTGAGCTTGGCACCGGGCGAATACTGCAAAGTGCCAGAACCACTAGCAATTAAGGACCTTTTCACTTCTAATGTCTCATCGAGCCGAATGCGACCAGCATCGACAGCCTCAAAAAAGGCGACCAAAATGGGGAGCTTGATGGTGCTAGCGGCCGGGAAAATCTTATCGCCATCAATATCTATGTAGTCGCCAGTTTCCACGTCCATAAAAAACATGCCTGGTGAAAGAAAGCTATATTGAGCCATTAGGCTTTTGAGCTGAGTCCGCAGGGGGATGAGTTCTTCACCAAAGGCAATATTGGCAGCAAAAAGCTGACCTTTGGACGGAATAGTTCGAATAGTGGGGCGGCTGGCTGGTGGGGCAGTTGCTGTTGGTGAAACTGTTCCTTCCGTCGGAACTCTAATTTCTTCGCGTGTTTCACCAGTGCTGGGTGGAATGCCGTTCTCGATCGATTGCAAACGGACATACCATTTGCGCGGCGAATCACTAGCCACCTTGATATTCCGAGATGAGACTCCATAACCAGGTGCTAGCTCAATCACCGCTCTGGTGCTGCCGTCGAGTTCCGAAATCCGAATTTCGCGGATTGCCCCGCCATACTTCGTGCGGATGGTTGCTCCTTTTTTGGCCACGCTGGGCAAATCAACAACTAACCGATTGGGATTACTCAATAAAAAAACTGTTGGTGTGACCCCGGCATTTGTGGTTAGCCCAATAACGTTGCGTTCAGTATTGAAGCGCCAATCTATCAGCTGATTGGCTCTGGTAGCAGTAGGATTAAGAACAATGCCGATCAAACTGAAAAAGACCAACCAACTAAGTTTTTTATTCATGTTTCCTAAACAGAAGATGCTGTTCAATTGTCCACTGAAAAGGTAATTAGTCAAATTGCTAGCTATGAACCTGGGGTAGGTACTCTAATCGCCTCTCTTGTTTCACCAGGGCCGGGGGGAATGCCTCGTTCGATCGATCTCAGCCTTACATACCATTTACGTGGTGAGTCACTAGCCACTTTAATATTCCGAGCAGAAACACCATAGCCAGGGGCTAGTTCGATCACCGTTCGGGTCATTTTACCGACCTGTGAAATGCGAATTTCGCGGACTGCTCCTCGGTATTTGGTACGAACCGTCCGTCCTTTCTTGGAAACTTTTGGCAAATCCACAACTACCCGATTGGGGTTGCTCAACAAAAAAACCATCGGTTTAACTCCCGCATCAGTAGTCAAACCTATGACGCTATTGGGAACATTGAAGCGCCATGCTACTAACCGGGTGGCCTGAGCGGAGGCTGAACTGAGAGCAACTCCTACTAAACTGGACAGGATAATCCAGCTAAATTTTCTATTCATTTTTTCTAACAAATGTGCTTTGGCAGTTGTTGACTTAATCTTCAGTCAGTACTGGGAGAGATGTGATGAATATTGTGGCGAAGAATGGTCGATCGAGCAATGAACAAAAGTACTAAAGTTGCCATCACCCCCCAGCACCTATAATGGTCAAGACAAATCTTGCCGACATTGGACTTACGACTGTGACAGCACCAGGCAGCTACAAAAACACCGTTAATCTTCCCCAGACTAAGTTTGACATGCGCGCAAACGCCCAAAAGCGGGAGCCAGAACTACAGGCATTTTGGGCAGCCGAACAAATTTTCGAGCAACTGTCCCAGTCCAATCCGGGCGAGATTTTTGTGCTGCATGATGGTCCGCCCTATGCCAATGGCGCACTGCATATTGGTCATGCACTCAACAAAATCTTAAAAGACACTATCAATCGCTATCAATTTTTACAAGGTCGCAAAGTGCGTTACGTGCCGGGTTGGGACTGTCATGGTCTGCCGATCGAACTCAAAGTTTTGCAAGATATGAAGCCAGCCGCGCGCCAGGAGCTAACTCCCCTGTCGTTGCGCCAACAGGCCGCAAAGTTCGCTCAAGATACGGTGGAAAGCCAAAAAATAGGCTTTCAGCGGATGGGGGTGTGGGGAGAATGGGACAAGCCCTACCTCACCCTCCAGCCAGAATACGAGGCGGCGCAGATTGGGGTCTTTGGCCAGATGGTGCTCAAAGGCTATATCTATAGAGGTTTAAAGCCAGTGCATTGGAGTCCTAGTTCCCAAACAGCCTTAGCTGAAGCGGAATTGGAATACCCTGAAGGCCATGTTTCCCAAAGTATTTTTGTGGCTTTACCAGTAACCAAACTGGGCGAGGGAGCAGCTAGTTTAGCGCCCTACCAAAATGGTTTAGCAGTGGCGATCTGGACAACCACTCCTTGGACAATTCCAGCTAACCTGGCAGTGGCAGTTAATCCTAGTTTGGATTATGCGGTGGTCGAAACTACTGGCTCTCACCAATATCTAGTCGTAGCAGCGGCGATGGTCGAGCAGTTAGCAGCTACTTTCGGTTGTGAACTCACCGTCCAAGCCACCATCAAAGGAAAAGATTTAGAACATACGACTTATCGGCATCCGTTGTTCGATCGAGAAAGTCCGGTAATTATCGGCGGTGACTATATCACTACCGAATCAGGCACTGGCTTGGTTCATACTGCGCCTGGTCACGGTCAAGAAGATTACATCGTCGGCAAGCGCTATGGTTTAGCAGTGCTCGCCCCAGTGGATGGCACCGGTCGTTTTACCGGGGAGGCCGGTCAATTTGTGGGTCTGAAAGTGGCTGATGATGTCAGTTATGACCAAGACGGCAAACTGCAATCAGTCAAAATCAGTGAGGGCAACCAGGCCGTGATTACGGCCTTGCAAGAGGCCGGTTGTCTGCTGAAACACGAACCTTACAGCCACAAATATCCCTACGACTGGCGCACCAAAAAACCAACAATTTTCCGGGCAACCGAACAGTGGTTTGCTTCGGTGGCTGGTTTTCGGGAGGAAGCTTTGAGTGCGATCGAACAGGTGCAATGGATTCCCGCCCAGGGCAAAAACCGGATCCGGCCAATGGTGGCTGATCGATCGGACTGGTGCATTTCGCGGCAGCGGAATTGGGGCGTACCAATTCCGGTGTTTTACGACGAAGAAACTAACGAACCACTGTTGACAGCGGAGACGATCGATCACGTGCAGCAGATTGTGGCTAAGCATGGCACTGATGCTTGGTACAGCATGTCGGTGGCGGAGTTATTGCCGGAAAGTTATCGGAATAATGGTCGTACTTATCGGCTGGGCACCGACACGATGGATGTCTGGTTTGACTCCGGCTCTTCTTGGGCGGCGGTGGCTAAACAGCGACCCAATTTAAAATACCCGGTCGATCTGTACCTAGAAGGCTCCGACCAACACCGGGGCTGGTTCCAATCTAGCTTGCTGACTAGTGTGGCGAACAATGGCATTGCCCCCTATCAAACAGTGTTAACCCACGGGTTTGTACTGGATGAAAAAGGTCGCAAAATGAGCAAATCGGTGGGTAATGTCATCGATCCGCTAGCGGTGATTAACGGTGGCAAAAATCAACAGAACGATCCTGCTTATGGTGCCGATGTGCTGCGGCTGTGGGTATCGTCGGTAGATTATTCCAGCGATGTGCTGATTGGCAAAGGCATTATCAAACAGATGTCCGATGCCTATCGCAAGATTCGGAATACGGCGCGGTTTTTGCTAGGGAACTTGCATGATTTTGACCCAGCGACCCAGGCAGTGCCCTACGATCAATTACCAGAACTCGATCGCTACATGCTGCACCGAGTGACCGAAGTCTTTGGCGAAGTGACGACTGCTTTTGAGAGCTATCAATTCTTTCGCTTCTTCCAGGCTATTCAGAATTTCTGCGTAGTTGATTTATCGAATTTCTATTTAGATATCGCCAAGGATCGTTTGTACATCAGCGCTACTGATAGCCAGCGCCGCCGCAGTTGTCAGACCGTATTAGCGATCATTATAGAAAGACTGGCGATCGCTATTTCCCCAGTGCTTTGTCACATGGCTGAAGATATTTGGCAATACTTGCCCTACGACACTGGCTACAAGTCAGTTTTTCAGGCGGGTTGGGTCAAACTCGATCCCCAATGGTCTAAACCAGAACTGCAAGAAATCTGGCAACAGATCCGGGAGTTGCGCGATGGTGTCAACAAAGTCCTAGAACAAGCCCGCACCGAAAAAGCGATCGGATCTTCTTTAGAGTCTAAAGTTCTGCTAGCTCTTTCTGATGAATCTAGTAAGTTGAGCAGATTCATCAACTCGGACAATGCTGTGGATGAACTGCGCTATTTCTTTCTAGCCTCCCAAGTGGAACTAGTATCTGTCTCGACAGCCACAGCAGCCGATTTCAAAGGAGAGTTGATCGCCACCACTATTGGTGTAGTACCAGCTATTGGCCACAAGTGCGATCGCTGTTGGAATTATTCTGATACTGTCGGCACCCACAGCAACCATGATATTTTGTGCGATCGATGCGTGGGAGCCTTGGCTGGGGAATTTTAAATGACCAAAGAACGCGAACCGTTGTTTAACTTCACCATGTACCATGCCTTCAAATGGTTGGTGGTCAGCCCGTTGCTACATACCTATTGGCAGGGCAAAATCTATGGTGCCGAACATGTCCCCAAAACTGGTGGTTTTTTGGTGGTGAGTAACCATGCCAGCAATTTTGATCCGGTGTTGCTGTCTTGTTCGATCGGACGACCCGTAGCTTACATGGCCAAGGAAGAATTGTTTAAGGTGCCAGTGCTGAAAAACCTGATCAAAATCTATGGTTCTTATCCGGTGAAACGCGGCAAAGCGGGTTCTAGTGTGATTAAAGCGGCCTTGGAATATTTGGATGAAGGCTGGGGCGCGGGGGTGTTTATTGGTGGTACCCGGACGGCTGATGGTAAAATTGCTGATCCCCAAGCGGGGGCGGCGCTGATTGCGGCGAAAGCGCAGGTGCCAGTGATTCCAGTCAGTTTGTGGGGCACCGAAAACATCGAGGTGAAAGGTCAAAAGTTACCAGCATCAGCTCCTTTAACGATTCGCATTGGTGAGCCATTACTACCGCCAGCTAGCACTAGCAGAGCGCTATTGGATCAAGCAACGGCAGAATGGACAGCAATTATTACTCAGATGCACGACCTCGGACGTTGATCCCACTAGATTTTTTATGAGCAAGCGCCGCCTGCCGGAAACAATTGCATATGTGCGCGTCACGTCTCATTCTTGGCAACAGGGGATGATTGCTGGTGAAGTCAATGCTGGTGAATTTGTGTGGCAATTTCAGTGGCGGTTTCGGGACACCCGTGATAATTTACAGGTCGAACCATCGATGGGGCGGGCATTGATTCAAGATGCCCTCTACCGATTTTTATTGAAGTGGGATTATCAGCTGGAAGCTGGTGGAGACTATACTTTTACGGTGCGGGCACAGTTTTAATTAGGAAAAGTGATGAGATTAAAATTTGTCTGCCTAAATATCCGATTTAGGGTAATATGCGGAAATCAATCAGCCTAATATCCCGATTTTCTTAGGAGATAGGCCGACGTTTGTCGATCTAAACACCCGATTTTGTAGTGTTATAACGAATCCATCAGCCCAAATAGTAGTTGTGCCGCTTCATGTGGTTGGTTGAAGTGTGGTTTGAAATTCATTTGTCAGAATTCAAAATTCGTTAGATTATCGGCTAGAGTTTAGTTTTGGAGAGATTTTGTAGAAAAGTTTTTGCCAATGATACTGACGCACTACCATCACAGAAATGATGCTCCTTTTCAAAACTTGTCTTCTTTAACAGAGGAAGAAGCCTTGAGCGTGATCTCTACCCTACGCGATCGGGCAGGGTTGATTTATCGAAGGTTCAGGCATCCTAGGCAATACTTGCAGCAGAGACGAGAAGCTGAAAGTTGGGTCAGGCAAGAGTTCATCAAAAAGGGAGGGCAACCTGTCTCAGTTTATCCTCACTACTTTGTGATTGAACGAGCGAGGTGGATTGAAGAGGGTTACAACGAGGAAAGTCTTGCCG
>JAYUSR010000148.1:0-4558 GCA_043755575.1 Synechococcales cyanobacterium | reverse complement strand
TCGACATTGAAATTGTTATGTCATCGGCTTAAGCTGTTCTCTAGGCCACCTGTATGCCAATTTCTTTGTTACCTATGCTTACTGCTGAAAACTCTGCAACTATCGCTATTTGCCTAATCGCCATCGGCATATTAGGTTGGGGTTTTTACCGCAACCGCTCCTATGGCAAAATTGGCATTCTAGCTTGGCTACAGTCATCAGCGTTGATGTTGCCCTGGCTAGTATTTTTCGGTTCTTTCGCTCTAGATATTTATATCAATCTGGCCGCCGTTTTAATTTTGCTGCTAATTTCCACCGGTCTATATATTTGGTTGGGCAATCGCCTTCGCCTAGCTGCTCAAGATCCTAACACCAACGCCGAAATCGCTAAAAAGCTAAATCGTTATCAGCCAGAAAACGGCCCAGCACCATCCCAGGCGGCACAAAGCATGACCATGTCTCAGATCTCCTATGAAGATCTAGAAAAAATACGAGGCATCTTTGGGATTGACACTTTTTTCGCCACCGAAACCATTCCCTATCAACAGGGAGCGATTTTTAAGGGCAACCTGCGAGGCGAACCCACGATCGTCCACGATCGATTGCAACAGAAAATGATTGATTTGGTGGGAGATAAATATCGGATTTTTTTGGTCGAGGGCTTTGAAGATCGGCCAGTGGTAGTAGTGTTACCTAACACCACTGACCAATTGGCCATGACGACCATCCAAAAAGTATTGGCAGTAGTACTATTGATCGCCACGATTGGGAGCAGCTTAGAGACAGCCGGAATATTTCTAGGATTTGATTTTTATGCTCATGCCGATCGCTGGCAGGAGACATTACCGCTGTCTTTAGGACTCTGGACAGTTTTAATCAGTCACGAGCTTGGTCACTGGCTCATGGCTCAATCGCGGCAAGTGAAACTGAGCTGGCCAAATTTTTTACCAACGGCTCAAATTGGTGCTTTTGGAGCGATTACCCGCTTTGCATCGATTTTGCCCGATCGATCAACTTTATTCGATATCTCGATCGCTGGCCCAGCAACTGGCGGGTTAGTAGCTACTATCATGCTCCTAGCGGGACTATTATTATCCCATTCTGGTACTGGCCTAGAAATTCCCGCCCAGTTCTTTCAGAGTTCCATCTTGGTCGGAGCTTTAGCCAAGGTAGTTTTAGGCAACGAAGTTCACAAAACACTAGTAACAGTTCATCCTTTGGTCATGGTTGGGTGGCTAGGCATGGTAATTACCGCCCTAAATTTAATGCCCGCCGGTCAATTGGATGGGGGCAGAATGATCCAAGCCGTCTATGGCCGAAAAACAGCTCAAAGAATGACAATTGCTACCCTGGTAATTTTAGGAATTGTAGTTTTAACCAATCCAGCCAACTCTTTAATTCTTTACTGGGCAGTACTAGTTGGTTTTTTGCAAAGAAGCTTAGAAAGACCCAGCCTCAACGAACTGACCGAGCCAAACGATATCCGAGCAGCATTAACCCTAATAGCGCTATTCCTAATGATCGTTATTTTGATACCCTTTAGCCCAGAACTAGCTGATCAATTTGGGATTGGCAACTAACTCATAAGAAGGGGTCTTCAATAACCACGGGCCGAAACTCAGATTCTTCTGGAAGTGCTTGCAAGTGAGACAAATTGGGAGTAACTGGAGGAAGACCCAGCAAATGTTGAATGGCATCAGCTAGAGGAGCCCGCAGATGCGCACTGAGTAAGTCAACTTCATCATCCACTGAATCACCCTTAACCAAACGTAGAGCAATACCCCGCACTTCTTGTAATTGTTGATCGGTAACAGCAGGATAAAAATTCTCATGACCAGCGAAAAGATTTCTAGGCGCAACCGGCGCAACTCGCTGCACATCATCTCTTCTACTTTTAAGAGTAGGAGTATGAGCGACAGTCACAGGATTTCGGTCAGTAACTACTATCTGCTGCGGTATTGTAGATGGAGATACAGGTATGACATCAATGGTATTGAGCAACTCACATACACTAACTTTTTGGCGTAGTCCCTGCGGGACAATTAAATCCACACCTTCAGCATGACTATCAATTAATTGTTGATAAGAAACAACTGCTGCTGGAAAATCAGGCAAAGGAACATAAGTATCAACATCAAAACCTCCAAAAATTTGATTAATTTCGGTAAGTTTATGGCGTAGCAACTCCAAAAAGTTACGACGGGTAGTTGGCAAACCAACAACATAGATCGAAATAGTTTTTTCTTTTCGATCACTCTTAATCAAAGCCCGATTATCTAGAGATTTGAAAATAACGCCATAGCGCCAATAAAAATTGCTATCAATTAGTTCGCTACAACGCACTATCAAACGAGAAATAATACTGTGAGGAAAAGTCGAATAACGATATTGAAATTGTAAAGCGCCTCGCCACTGATCGAGATGTGCTTCTGGCAATTCTTCTTTGGGAAGTAAATCTGGAATCAAAAAACTACGCCGGTCAGTCATCTCACAACACAGCTCTAGTTTCATCATCGTTTCCAAAACAAAGCGATGTTTTACTGGAGTGTAGGTGAATTCTCGTTTATTGGACTGAAATGTTGTCAATATGCGTGTCAGCATTCGCTCCGCTAGAATGCCTTTACACTCACT
Source organism: Synechococcales cyanobacterium (assembly GCA_043755575.1). Classification (GTDB taxonomy): domain Bacteria; phylum Cyanobacteriota; class Cyanobacteriia; order Cyanobacteriales; family Chamaesiphonaceae; genus JAAFHZ01. The sequence goes on along the minus strand of JAYUSR010000148.1, from coordinate 1,948 downwards.
CACCAAGAAATGATCATTGAGTATTTTATAAATTCCGTGCATGATCCAGCCTGCATTCATCACCGGAGCATTGCTGAGAGGCTGATTTTGGTGAAAGTTAAGAACCACGCCCAAATCATGCAGTAGTTCGACTAGAGTTTGTTGTTCAGATACTGCCACCACATTACAATCTTTACAAATCTGGCAATATTCGGCATAGGTAATATAACCTTTATTTAAATTTTCTAAGTTAGTTTTCACAGCTTGCCAATCTGGGAGGAAAGCAGTTTGCACATGACGTAAATTAGCAAGCTCTTGCAAAATGTGTTGACGGAGTTCAGTAATACCGGATGTATTCTGACAGGAAACAGAGACAATTCCTTTGATATTCTGATATTTATTCTGGTACTGATTATAGTTAGTATCCAAAGGGGCTTGATCCTTTTTGTTACCAATAATTAAAATAGGTGCATCTTTGGCAAAACTGCTAATCAGTTGAAGCCAGTATTCAATTCGATTTTGTTCTTCACTAGCATTATTATCAATTACTAATAAATACAAACTGCGCTCTGTCATGAAAATTTGGTGAGCAGTATGCAGGCTTTCTTGCCCACCAAAATCCCAAATATTGAAACAAGCTCGATCTCTAGGTTGAATGTCAATAGTTGCAGCAGGAGAAAAATCGATATGCCATTTTTCAATTTTAATACCATCTGTAGCAGATTCATTAAGAGTAAATTGATCGTGAACTAAGCGTTTAATTACAGATGTTTTACCCGTTTTGGCCTGACCGAGTAAGATGATTTTCGCTTCATTTAATTTCGATACGAATCCTACAGGCTTAGTAATATGCGGAACTAATTGCGGCGTCGGAGTTTTCTGATTATTTGACGGCGGTGCTTGTAGCTGAATATTTTGAAGAGGATTACCAGAAACATTAAGGTCTTGCAGATTAGTTAGTTGTTCGATCGATGGAGGTAAACTCGTCAACCGATTATTCGACAAATTCAAAAGACGTAAATTAGTCAATTTTCCAATTGATTCAGGCAGACTAGTGAGTTTATTAGATACAATATCCAACCGTTGCAAATTAACTAACTGACTAACTTCTGATGGTATTTCTGTCAGCGAATTTTCGGATAAACTCAACCTCACTAAACTTACTAGTTTACTAATAGAGAGTGGAAATATCGTCAGATTATTGCCAGATAGAAAAAGAATCTTTAAGTCGGCTAGTCGCTCGATCGCTAACGGTAAATTAATCAGCTGGTTATCAGACAAGCCTAAGATGGCTAAACTCTTGAGTCGTCCGATCGACTCTGGCAGACTAGTCAATTGGTTTTCATAAAGATACAATTCTTGCAAATTAGGCAATTGCCCAATTACTTCGGATAGTCTTTTGAGGCAGTTATTACGGAGATCCAGCGTCCGCAAATCAGTAAGTTGCCCAATCGTTGACGGTAAACTCGTCAATTGCTTGCCAGAAAGGTCTAAGATGGTGGCATTTTCCCTTCTTGCTTGGACTATAACTTGTAGTACGTCTTCTTCTGTCATCACTTTACCATAGACTACTTGCACCACTCTCATATCTAAAAAGTGAGCAATTGAGGACGCGAGATCCAGCATCGTTTAGCTGGACGTAGACAGCTGAGATCAGGATTATTTTGGGCAGCTCTCAATTAAACTCGCTCTGAATACTCACTATTTTACCCAAAATGGGATTATAAAAATTTGGAAAGACACTTTTATAAAATGGATACACCTCAGTTATATTTTTTATCCATAACAATATATACAGAGATATACTCGGTCAATTAGTTTCGCCAATAAAAAAGCTTCCTGTGAAGGAAGCTTTTTTATCAATTGGATTTTGGTTAAAGAATTAACCGTTGATGGAAGGAGCCATCAGAGCAACTGGAGTAGCTTCGCCAGCGGCCAAGTCTAGTGGGAAGTTGTGTGCATTACGTTC